>JAVZOJ010000015.1:0-12979 GCA_038882355.1 Candidatus Micrarchaeaceae archaeon
GGGACCCGTTCCTCGAGTTTACTGTCATTTCATTGAGTATTTCTGTATCGAGCGCATTAGGCCTGTAGAATTCATTTACCTTGTCTTCAATCTCTAGTTGCGCTCTCTTCTTGTTCCTCCTCCTTGGCTGCTCATATTCCCCATTCTGGCTTACCCTCCCTATATATACTATTCTCTTCTTCCCTTGCTCATTCGTCGTTGCCATATATGTAAAGAGCTTGTATAAATTTCCTGACTTTATCGCATATATCTTTCCATATGTCTTCTCTAATTCCATTACTTTTTCATATGCCTTTTCAGGCAGATTATATCTTTCCATTTCCCCCCTTAATAGCATAAATGATTGCTCTGATATAAAAACCTTTCCTTTTGCATAATTGATTGACTCACCTTGCACTTTTATATTTTTAAATAGCATTCATCTATTTGGCGGTTCTTTGAGAATTATAGATATAATAAACTTTATTCCTGAAAATGAAAGCATACTCAGCAGAAAACTCGGAATTAAAAGATTTCTCGTTATAGGAAGAGATCTAAATAAGTCTGGAGCTAGCAAAGATATTGTGTTTCCTTCAAACCCCGAAGGTGTGGTAAGTGCTGTAAGAAATGGAATAAGTTTTATCGTGTATCCCTATCGCTTGCCAGCGAAAGTGCTTGAAGGCTCTAAGGACTCATTTTCGACATTCCTTTTTCCAGTCTCTTCTCTCTTTGAAGGTGAAGAAGATCTATGGAAGAAGATATCAAGGTCTAAAAGGGTTTTTCTTGAATTTAGGAAGAGAGGAATATGCCCAAAGATTGTTACATTGGCAGCCTGTGAATATGACCTCCTGTCTAGCATGCAGCTCCTTTCATTGGCTGGCCTTATCAACCAATTAAATCCTAAAGAGTGCGTTATCTATGATTACTAAGCAAAAAAGCAGGTACGTGCTATTGGAGGTTTTGGGAGAAGCAGAAGAAAGCTTCATACTCAGCTCTTTAAAGAGCATTTTAGGAGAAGTTGGAATGGCCCTTATGTATCCAAGAATGATAAGGCTATATGACAACTTTTTTGTGGTAAAAGTCAACAGGAACTATGAAGACATGCTTATCTTGTCTTTGTCTTTGCTAAGGTATGCAGATAAAGGGAACGGCAAGATAGGGATATACACTATATATACCTCGGGTACAATGAAAAAGATAAAGGAAAGGCTGAAGGAGGTAATGGATGGCAAAGCTTATAAGAATGTTCAATAAAATGATATTGTGGTGAGTCTTTGAAAATAAGCGATTTGAAGGCAGGCGCATCAAATGTAGATGTAGAAGGAATAGTATCGAGCGTTTCAGAAGCCAGAGATGTTACCACGAAGTATGGGAAAAGAATGAGCGTTGCAGATGCGATGCTTACTGATGATACAGGCTCAATAAAGTTGTCTGTCTGGGGCGCCGATATAGAAAAGATAAAAGTAGGAAGCAAGGTAAAGATCACTAATGGCTATGTGAATGAGTTTAGGGGTGAATTAAGGCTTTCAGCAGGCAAGTATGGAAAGATAGAGATTTTGGATGAAAACAAGGAAGAAAAAGCCTAGAAGTCTATTTTTATGCTTTCACCGACTTTCGGGGCATATGCCTTTATTTCCATCTCTTCCCTAACCCATTCTGCGAGCATGTTTGTGTTCCTCTCCTCTCCATGTATGCATATAACTGTTTCAGGATTTGACTTCTTTATGTATTCATGAAGATCGTCCTGCCCAGCATGCGCCGAAAGGTCGTAATACGACACAGGCGTGTTAATCTTTACTTTCCTTCCATTAACCTCGATTGGCTTCCCTTCAAGCAGGTTTCTTCCATTCGTTCCTTCTACTTGGTAGCCTGTCAGTATGATTTTCGACTCTTGGTTCAGCCTTGTTATATAATTCAAGGCAGGACCTCCATTCAACATCCCTGCAGTCGTTAATATTATATTGCCACCATTTAAGGCAGTTTCTCTCTCAATGCCCCTCTCTATCCACCTTACTGACATTGACGCCCTGTAAAGCTCTTGGCTCGAAGATATATATTCACCATGCCTTAGTATTCTTTCTGTAGCTGCCTTCGCCATACCGTCAATAAATGTAATGTTTGACAATCTATTTTTGTATAATGCAATTAGAAGCTCCTGTGCCCTTCCCACAGCAAAAACCGGAAGGAGCACCGTGCCTCCATTTTCTATCGTTTCATTGATTTCTTCAATAAGTCTCTTTATGCGCTCTTCCCTATTCGGATGAACTGTATTCGCATATGTTGACTCAATGATTAATATGTCTCCCCTAACAATCTCGGCTCCATAATGCAAATATTGCGGTGCAATCTTGAAGTCGCCAGTATATACAAGTTTCTTTCCTGTACTTTTCTTCTCTATTTCTACAATAGCGCTTCCAGCTATATGGCCCGCGTCAAAAAATTCGAACTCATAATTTCCAAAATCTATTTTTTCATGATATTTGTATGGTATGTATTTCTTCTCGAATATTCTCAGCTCCCTTCCAGAATATCGCAGTCCTGTATGATTTCTTTTATTCAACTTTATGGAATCTTTTATTAGTAGCTCTGCAAGGTCTATTGTAGGATCAGTCCCGAAGGATGGAAGCGAAAAGTACTTTAATAGGTATGGGGCGTTTCCGCAATGGTCAAGGTGCGCATGGCTTATAATCAGCGCATCTACTTTGCTAGGACTCAAAGGCGTCGCCACTTTTTTCTCTGGCTTTATCCCGTAGTCGAGCAGTATGTTTTGCGAGTCCTTAATGAGGAACCCTGACCTTCCTACTTCTGATGCACCTCCAAGGAATTGAATTTCCATTTCACCAGCTTAAAAAGCAATATTAATTTTCCATTTTCTATATTTATTGATTATTTATTTGAACATTTATCATTTTATTGATTAATGGAACATTTGCCTTTCAATATTTATAATATTGCCTGGTGCTTGTCTTTGATAAGGCAACCTATCATCGTAGTAATGGGGCATGTAGACCATGGGAAGACTAGCCTGCTAGATAGAATAAGGAATACAGCCATCGCCTCAAAGGAGGCAGGCGGAATAACACAGCACATAGGAGCAAGCGAGGTGCCTAGAGATGTAATATTGAGCATATGCGAAAAGCTCATAAAGAAGTTCAATATAGAGCTGAAGATTCCAGGGCTGTTGTTTGTCGACACCCCGGGCCATGAGGCGTTTACAAGCATAAGGAAAAGAGGGGGCTCAGTTGCAGATCTCGCGATACTTGTTGTAGATGTTTCAAAAGGGTTTGAAGCCCAAACGTATGAGGCTGTTGAGATACTGAAGAGCTATAAAACCCCATTTGTCGTAGCAGCAAATAAGATAGACCTGATTACAGGATGGCGTTCAGAAAAGACCTACTGCTTTTCAGACGCTTTCGAAGCCCAGAGAAGCGACATTAAGAAAGAAGTAGATGAGGCAGTATATTCTATCGTTGCAAAGCTCTCAGAGGTTGGGTTTAATTCTGAGCGCTTTGACAGGGTTACTGACTTCTCTAAAGAAGTCTTGATTATACCTGTAAGCGCAAAGACAGGCGAGGGCATAGCCGAGCTTCTCCTTTATTCTGCAGGGCTCTCTGAAAGGTTTCTTGGCGCTAGGCTCAACATCAAAGAGGATGCATATGGAAGGGGCAGCATTATTGAGAAAAAAGAAGAAAGAGGACTTGGCTCGACAGTAGATATAATTCTCTATGAAGGTACATTGGCAAAGGACGAATTCGTTGCGTTTGCTTCCCAAGGAGGGGTAAGGGTCGCAAAGATAAGGTCAATACTCAGGCCGAAGCCACTCCAAGAGCTTAGGGAGTCAGAGAGCAAGTTTTATTATGTTGATAAAGTCTCTGCCGCTGCTGGAGTAAGACTGAGCGGGAGCGGATTTGACGAAGCCATGCCAGGCTCTCCAATATTGTCAACAAAAATAAAGGATTATGAGAAGGAAATAAAGGCTGAGATTGAGGAAGTATTTAAAACAGAGAAGATTGGGGTGGTATTGAAGGCAGACACGATGGGGAGCATAGAGGCTTTGTCAAAACTCCTTGCGAAAGAGGGCGTAAAGATAAGCAAAAAGGAAATAGGGAATGTGGCGAAAAGGGACGTGCTCGATGCCTATTCTATGAGAGCATTCGATAGAAGCTCCTCAGTGGTTTTGGCCTTTAATGTTAAAGTAGAAAAAGAGGCCGAGGAAGAGGCATACAAGACTGGCACTAGTATAATATTGGATAATGTCATCTACAGGCTTATCGACTCATACAAGGAATGGATGGAGAAAGATAAGGAGAAAGAAAAAGAAGAAGTGCTCAGCTCTTACGTGCTTCCAGGGAAGGCGTATTTGCTTCCTAATTCAAGGTTCAGAGTTTCTAACCCTGCAATATTCGGAGTTAGAATAGAAGCAGGAAGGCTGAGGCCAGGTTATGCTCTGATAAACCAAAAGGGCGAGCCTATAGGAAGGCTTAAGGAAATACAAGAAAATGGAAAGGCGCTCAGAGAGGCAAAGGCAGGAGAAGAGGTCGCAATCTCTGTAGACGATGCAGTTTACGGAAGGAATATTAAAGAAGGAGAGTACATATATACATTGATAAAAGAGAATGAAGCGAGAAACCTTCTTTCCAAGCTTTCAAAATTTTTGTCGGAAGAGGACAAAAAGCTGATAGAGGAAATAATGAGAATTGAGAGATCTCATTGATTCTTTTGGTTCGCCTTGAGACCGTCAAGATATATCTCTGAAGAAAGCTTAAATCTTGATATGCTGTGCGCATAGAGCTTTCCTTTTCCTTCAAATGTGGCAAGGAACAGCCCTACCCCTCCAAACATCATAGTCCTTATGTTGTCGACAAACCTCACCTTGAACGCCAAAGAAGGCTCGTATGCGGCAAGGTGGCCTGGCTCTAACTGCACTGCAGCAGTGCCATCAAGCTGGTATTCTATTCCATCTCCTACAAAATGAATGAACACGTTCCCAGGACCTTCGAACCTTTGCAATACAAACCCCGCTCCTCCAAAGAATGCAGCGCCAATTCCGAGTGTCTGCACTGAAAACTTAATGTTGGCATCTGCAACTAGAAAGGCGTGGTCTTCAGCAACAATTGATTGGCCTTCTTCAAGCTTTATGCCCAATATTCTTCCAGGATATATGCCTCCAACAGATATTCTTCCTATCCCTTCTTTGCACTTGAATTCAGTAAGCATTGCCGTAGCGCCTGTCACTTTTCTTTCAATTGCCTTTACTATTCCCCCTATAAGTTTAGGGCTCATCACCACGTTGTCTGTCTTGCTTATGAGCTTTCCTGAATCGCAAAATACGCTCTCCCCTTCATTCAGCTTAACGCTAACAAACTGAAAATTGTTTCCCAAAATATTGAATTCCATGTATCTCTCTTTATGCCTATCTATTTAAATTTTTCCTTATATTCTTCAATAGCATTTTCCACGTCTCTTGAATCTGCGTTTATTCTGTGCCTTTTCATCACCTCTTCCTTGACCTTTTTTTCGTCCCCTATCTCTTTCATCAACACCTCCACCTCTTTCCTTATTTCTTCAATCTTCATCTTCTCTATTTTTTCCCTTTTTACAATCAGTTCCACGTCCTCCTCTTTCTTAGGAGTAAACTCCAATATTCTTGATGCACCGTTTCTCGTTATCTTTCCATCTCCAAGAAGATTGAATATCTTCTTCAAAACGCCGATGCCTATGCTATTTACATCCACTCCGCTCCTCTCTAGCTCCCTATACTTTTCTGTAAGTATGTATGCGATTTCGCTTGGGCTTGCTTTGGTGCTCCCCCTTATTTCTCTGTATATATCAAGGTTTCTGGACCATAGAAGCTTTTCTGCAAGGCTTTTGTTTCCTATCTCTTCAATAATTTTTCTCTCTATTTCTCTTGGGTCTTCAACATCTATTTTTCTAAACTCTTCAGAGCTTATAGGCATGCAGTCAGTTTCCGGGTACATCCTCTCGCCTCCTGGCAGAGGCCTCAAGAACCTCGTGACAAGGTTCTTATAATCTGCATACCTTGTTTCTTTTGGGACCTGAGAGATTGCAATCTCAGCCCTCATTCTTGCAAACTCTGCTGCTTTGCTTATCATGCTTTTCTCTCCTGCAATGAGCACATATGCATCTTCCTCTCCGGCTTTAAGCCTTAGCCTTATTTCTCTATCTTCCTCTTTGCTTATTCCATATCCCTCTATGTTTTCATCGCTGTGTATTATTCCACCAACCCCTGAGACTTTTGCATAGTCGCTAATTTCAGTCCCTAGTCTTACTCCTTTTACCAGCTCTTCTCCAAGAATCCCTTTGAATCCCATAAGCGGAAACGCAATGACATCTCCATTTTCCATACCCTTTCTTATCTTTTCGGATTTTGTATTTTTGAATATGTCTCCTATATATTCTTCTTTGCCAACTTTTGCGCCCCTTTCCTTCAACCTTTTAGATATCTCTGCAAGCTTAAGCTGCCTTGCTATTTCGGCATCTATGATTCTATCCATCTCTTCTATTTGCTGAAAGCCTTTAATCTCCACCCTTGCGCCCTCGCTGATGGAGACGTTTACATCCTGCCTTATGCTTCCTATCCCCCTTTTGGCGACTCCAATGAGCCTGAGCATAAGCCCGATCCTTTCTGCAACCTCTTTTGCCTCTTTAGGGCTTCTTATTGATGGCTCTGTGTCGATCTCAACGAGAGGTATTCCTTGCCTCGCAAGGCTGAAGAGCGTATAGTCATCCCCTTTTTCTACAATTGATGCGGACTCTTCTTCTATGAATATGCTTGGTATACCTATTTTTCTATCTCCAAATTCAAGGTAGCCGTCTATTCCGATAAGCATGGTCCTCTGGAATGCGCTTGGGTTGCTTCCATCCACCACAATCTTCCTCATCACCTGCACTTCGTTCGGGATCTCTGCATTAAAGACTTTTGCTATCTTTGCGCCCATTTCTATGGCTTCCCTATTTGCTTCGTGGGGAGGTTCTTCATCTATTTCTACCAGGCACGTATTTTCCTTGAAGATTTTGTATATGAACCTCTTCTTTCTTTCGCTCTCGAATTTTGTTGCAAAGTCTACATATCCAGACTCCCCTGCAACCGCCCTTTGGAATCTTTCAATCACGCCTACCTCAGTTCCTTCTTCTTCGTTAGGGCAGTTGCAGAACAGCTTTCTCTTTGTGTTGAGCCTCTGGTGTATCTCCAGCCCGCATTTGAGGCCTAATGAAGAATAATCAAGCATACCAACCTGCCTCTGTCCTTTCTGATATTTCTCCAACAATGTTTTTACCCATGAGCTTTTTCGCTTCTTCTTTTTCATAGTTGCCTAGAAGAAATGAAAGCTTGACATATGCTGTTTCTGGAAGCATGTCTTCGCAGAATATCGCGCCAGTTTTCTTTATTATTCTGAGGTTGCTATACACCTTGTAATCCACCCTTCCATTTAGCGTTTCTGCCGCAATGCAAACAATGGCGCCATCTCTTATCGCCCTTTCGATGTGCTCAACCCAAGACATGCTCTTTTTGCTTGTATGTACAGGCACATTTCCAAGCCCAGTACCCTCTATCACTATTCCCTCATAACCTTTTCCTATAAAGAAATCTATGACTTCTGGGCTTGACTCCGGATAGGCTTTGAGCAGCGCGACCTTCTCTGAGAATTTTCCTAAAAGCACAGCCTTTCCATCGCTTCTCCTCCTTCTATTTCCTATCCATTCAATGCTTCCATTTGGCCAAACCCTTGCTATTGGAGAATCGTTCACCGCTTTGAATGCGGCTCTATGGGATGTATGCATCTTTCTTGCCTTTACGCCCCTTATCAGTGTGCAGTATGTATCTGAGCTTTCCCCGTGCATGCATATCCCTACTTCTGCAAAGTCGCTCAGTGCTGCTCTTGCAGAGCAGAGAAGGTTCATAAATGCGTCGCTAGAGCCCCTGTCGCTGCTCCTCTGCGCTCCTGTAATCACTATCGGCTTTGGCAGGCTTTGCACTGCGAAGCTTACCGCAGAGGCGGTGAAGTGCATCGTATCGGTTCCATGCGTTATTACCACTCCTTCTGAAGAAGAGCCTAACTCTTCATATGCCGCTTTGGCTATTGAAACCCACTCATTTACTCCCATATCTGCGCTGTCCATGCTGAACAAATGCCTTATCTTTAGCCTTGCGATATCCTTTATCTCTGGAACCTCTGCAAGCAGCTCTTCAGGCTTTGTGAGCATGTGAACCCCTCCTGTAGAGTAATCTATTTTGCTTCCTATTGTACCTCCTGTGTAGATGAGAGAGATTTCATCGCCTTCCTTCATCTCAATTTCGAGCTTCGATGCATTAACTATCTTTCTCTTGCTGACCAATTCAATGCTTTCTGGAACTATTCCAATATTATATCCATTGTCGAGCTTAACAATCAATGCGTTCTCATCCCCTAGCTCAGGCCTTGGCATAAGGACTCCTTCTAGCTCCCTGCCCTTCCACCTAGCCCTTATCCTGTCTCCTGTCTCTATGCCCTTTTCCCTCATTTCTTTCTCGACCCTTTCGCTATACACAAACCTCACCAACAAGGCATGAGGAAGATGCTCTCAAGATCTTTACATTGACATACGAGCCCAGCTCTGCCTCTCCGTTTATTGCGACTTGCACATAAGAATCGCTCCTTGATAGATAAGACCTTTCTGACTTTTCTGTTATTAAGACCCTCATTTCTTTATTCAATTCCTTTTGTAGCGTTTCATATGTTATCTTTCTCGCAATCCTTGACGCGAGTGTGCTCCTCTCTTTCACTTTTCTATTTTCTATTTGCTTCAACCTTGAAGCGTATGTATGCGGCCTTGCTCCGAATTTTGAAACATTAGTGACCGTAGGCCTGACCCTCTCAAGCATCATTATTGTCTCATTGAAGTCTTCGTCCGTCTCTGTAGGGTAGCCTACGATTATATCGGTATGTATCGTTATCCCGCTTATCCTCCTTCTTATTTCCTCTATGCATCCTTCGTATTCCTCTATTGTGTAATTCCTCTTCATCTCTCTCAAAACTTTGTTGCTCCCGGATTGGACTGGAAGGTGGAGGAATTTGTATATGTGCCTGTCTTTCATCGCTTCCATCAATTCATCAAAATATTTGTGGATATGCTCTGGGTTCAGCATCCCTATTCTTACTTTAAAATCTCCCTCTATTTCGCATATGTTTTTTACCAATTCTGCGATATTTGTTTTCCTGTCTGCACCATAGGCGCCGACATCTTGGGATGTCAGCTCAATCTCTTTCGCACCTTTTTCAACACAATTCTTCACGGCCTTCAAAATTATGTTTTCTTCATAGCTCCTTAATGGCCCTCTTGCATACTTCGTTTCGCAGAATGTGCAGCTACTCAAACATCCTTCGCTAATCGGTATTTTTGCTATAACCCCTTTGTTTCTTATAAGCCACAAAGGCTTTTCCTCAAACTTAAACTCCAAGATTGACCTGGAATTTTCTACTGCTTCCTCTATATGCCCTATTCTGCTGCTATTCAATATTATTGCGTTTGGCGCGCAATGCATTATCTTTTCAGGGCTCGCATTCGCAAGGCAGCCAGTTACTATTAGCCTTTTCCCCTTTTCATTGAGCTCTTTTATTCGGTGCAGAATCTTCTGTTCTGTTGGGGTTTTTACTGTGCATGTGTTTATTATTACTGTTTCCCCTTCATCAGAGATTTCATACCCAATCTCTTTCAGCCTTTCTTCTATCATCTCGCTGTCAGCCTGGTTGAGCGTGCACCCATAGGTCTCTATTGCAATTTTTTCCATAATAAAGTAAATTGGAATAAAAGTATAATAAATTTGATTGTCTAATATATATCTCATGGGAATTGAAGAAGATAAATGCGACATCTGCGGAGCTCAGCTTGACCTTGAGAACTACTACTACCTTTACCTAGGCAGGCTCCAGCAGGGCGTAATGAGCAACTCGAAGGCAATGAATGAATACAAACTCTGCACCTCTTGCTTCAACACAATAAAGGGAAACATATTGGTTATGCAGCAAAGGAATAAGAAAGGTACGTGAATATTTAATGCAGGCGTGATTTTATGTTTTCGTGCGAAAGATGCGGAAAGGAGGTAAGCATAAGGGAAAAATGCGAATATTGCTCAAGAAAGATATGCAACCATTGCGTCAAGGCAAGCAGAAAAGTGACAAAGGCAAACAGGATCGTGATCTGCAAAGACTGCTGGAATAACACAACACTTAGGAGCCAATACAGGAATGCATCTCCTTTGGACTTCTCGTAATCTATTCCGTGCACACATTTTATAAAATTTAATTTAAAATAAAAATGAAGAATTAGAGTGAGCAAAATGGTAAAATATGTGCTAGTTTCCGATACCACTCTGACAGCGAGCTATAGGCATTTTCCGCTTCTGAGCTTCCTTCCTTGCGCGCCATCTTCAAAGATTCCAAAGTCGGTATATAAGTTCCTAAAAGGGCCGCAAGTAGGCGCGCTTGAGAATGGCGAAATCAAGGCTGCGCCTTATGCGCTAAGAAAAGTGGAGGCCGCACTGCTCAAGGAAAACAAAAGGGAAGACGTCGTAGTTGCGCATCCTGATTACCTTGACAGGTTCATAAAGGAAGATACTGAAGTCATAGGAGTGACAACGATGGATCCGCTTGGTATAGGTCCAACAACGATGTCATATTATGCGCTCTTTGGAGGAACGCTCGATGCATGGGTAACAAGAGATTGGATCGAGTTGATCAATAAGATCAATGCGCTGAGGAAAGGGAAGAAAGCAAAGCTTTTGGTAGGTGGGCCAGGCGTTTGGGAGTTCACCATTCTTAGAGACGAGGTCGAGAAAGAAGGCATCGACTACCTTTACCAAGGAGAGGCTGACGACATAATACCTGAATTGTTCAGGGAGGTTGCAGAAGGGAGCATAGATGAAAACCTTTTCTTCAAGGGCTACTTCTCTTACGATGAGAAGATGAGGAGGTACTACAAGAAAGATGAGAAATTCCTTTCAAAGGGGCTTATGCAAAGGACATACCCTAGGCTTGAAGAGATACCTGCGATAGTAAGGCCTTCAATGGAAGGTCTAGTAGAGGTGATGAGGGGATGCGGAATAGGGTGCGACTTTTGCGAGGTTACGCTAAGGCCTCTGAGATACTATCCTTTTGAAACAATAAAGAAAGAGGTGCTTGTGAATGTTTCAATGGGCGGTTATTCAAATGCATGGGTCCACAGCGACGAAATATTTGGCTATATGCACGGGCCAAACTTTGTGCCGAATGAAGAAGCCCTTGTTGACCTATTTTCAGGACTGATGTCGATACCAGGGGTGAAGAGAAGCAATCCTACGCACGGAAGGATATCAATACCAGCAGGGTACCCTGAGCTTATTGAGAAGCTCTCGAAGGTGCTAAGGGCAGGTCCTGGGAACTGGATAGGCATACAGACAGGCATAGAAACAGGGAGCGAAAGGCTTGCGAAGATACACATGCCAAACAAAACGCTGCCTCTGAGGATAGGCCCTGATGGCAGCTGGATGGAGATTGTCTGGCAGGGCGTTTATGTTGAGACAAAGAATTTCTGGAGGCCTGCATTCACGGTACAAGTAGGCCAGTCAGAAGAGACTCCTGAAGACAACTGGGATACCATTGCGCTGATAAACCAATTGAGCAACTCTTACGCAGGCAATATTCCGTTTGAGTTTACAGTGACTCCTCTCCTCAACGTTCCTTTGGGGATGCTTAGGGCAAGAAAAATAGACAATACAATATTGAGAGACGACCAGATTGCTGTTTATTATGCAGCATACAGGCACTTGGCGAAGATGGCAAGGAGGGATGCGTTCAAAGACGCAAAAGGCAATCCAATGCTCAAATATTCAGTCGGCTCTATAATCGCCTTAGGAGGGGACTTGATGCTTAGGATTATCGCCAACATAGCGAGGAAGAGAGGCGTAGACTTGGAAAAGGTAAAAGAATGGGGATTGAAAGGAAAGAAGGAGATAACTTCTGTTCAAATGGTAGAGTAGCGTCAATGAGATTAGAAAAATTAGGCCGGAATATTTTAAATCTAAGAATACAAAGGCGATAACTTCTGTGCCAAGTTTTTCTTGCATTAACTTTATAACATTACTTTGGATTAGATAGTGGAAAAGGTGCTGAGCCGTTTACGTACTTGTTGCGTTTTTGTTGGCTTCTTTCAAAATATTTAAATACTTTTTCTTTTTATGTAATATGGGTGAAGAAAAATGTTTGGAACAAAAAGGCGACTAAGGTTACAAAGCGCGATGGAATACCTAATGACCTATGGCTGGGCTATCTTGATAATAGCAGTAGTGCTTGGAGCGCTCTTTACATTGGGAGTGTTCAATAGCAGCTCACTGCTCGGCACGCATTGCATCGCAACCCCAGGCTTTACGTGCAGTTCAGCGACAATGGGCACTAACTCTTATGCTACTGTGACTTTCTCTCAGGCAACAGGCAGCACACTCTATCTCCAGGGTGCAGCTTGCTCTTCAGCAGCAAGCCCAAGTGGATTTCCATTATATGGAAACATCAATGTAAACAATACAAGATCGACTAACGTTATGGTGAATGGCCAATCTTTGGTAGGTCATGTAATAACTATTCCTTCAGGAACCACATTTACGTTAGTTGTACCTTGCTATTCTTCTAACACACTACCTTCCTCTGTTGCTATTGGCTCAGCATTCTCAGGAGAGATTTGGCTAAACTATACCACAACCCCGATTACTGTGCCTACCGCAACTGGTGCACAAATCTTGCCAGTAACAAGCAGCTTCTCTGTAAAGGTAACCTGAACTTATTTTTTTCTTTTTTCTTCCAATATTAAAATTAGCTCGTTTGCGCTTAATAGCGGCTTGTTTAACCTTTCATAGTCTTCTGTAACTATTCTGGGGCATGCAGTATTGACAAAAGCGTCTATTTGAGTAATATTGTTTAACGAATCAAAGTCGAAAGTATTTGAGACGAGGATAAATGCGCTCAAACCG
>JAVZOJ010000016.1:0-12690 GCA_038882355.1 Candidatus Micrarchaeaceae archaeon
GCTTATGCATGGGCACCTTGCGAGATAATTAGATGAAAGAAAAGATTTTAACCCGACGAGCGGAATTCCTCTTGACTTGGCAAAGGATGAAAGCAAGCATTGCCATTGAAGCGAGAAGCCACATCAGAAGGGCGGGGTAGTTCACTATTGCAGGTGATGGAGAAAATGTCAGAAGATCGCTAAATCTTGGAGCCTTTGATGCTTGCTGCCTATATCTCTACTTCTCTATTTTTAAATGTTAATAGAAAAATAATACCGGCGTGCCAAGTAAATATGCGGCTTATGATTTTATGCCTGAGCAAATGCTGGAATGCAAAGACCTTACTAAGATATACAATGGCAAGACAAAAGCCCTAGACAGAGTCAGTTTTTCAATTCCACTCAAAGGCATATTTTCGCTTGTCGGAAGGAACGGCGCAGGCAAAACCACGCTGATACGCATACTTGCGACAGAGCTTATGCCTACCAGCGGCTCAGCAAAGATAAATGGTATCGATGTTGTGAAAGAGCCAGAGGCAATAAGGAAGGAAATTGCTGTCCTGCCGCAAGAATCGCGCATGATACCTTGGCTTACAAGCGCACAGGAAATATTTACTTATCTGCTTTACAGGGGCACTGAGGTGAGCGAGGCCAAAAGGCGCGTAGACAGGGTGCTCAGAGACTTCGGGCTTACGGCGTACAAGGACGTGCGCAGCGACAAGCTCTCAGGTGGCACTAAAAGGAAGGTGCTTGTTGCTACGATAGTGGCGTCAGGGGCGCGCATTCTATTTGTAGATGAGCCTACAACAGGGCTTGACCCGATATCAAGGCAGGAGATGTGGAGGGCGCTTAAGCGCCTCAAGGAGAAGCATTTCATATTCCTTACTACGCACTACCTAGAAGAGGCAGAGGAGCTTGCTGATAGGATAGGCATAATTGACAATGGCAAGCTGCTTGCAATAGGCACAATTGATGAGCTTAGGAATAGATTCAAGTACCAATACAGCATACGCATCCAAAAGGGGTCTCTCAGCGGCGCAATAAAGCCTAAGCCTGGCATGGGCGTGGTCAAGCAGGGAATAGACGGAGCGTCGCAGATACTTGCAAACAAGGAAGAAGCATTGAGGATATCGAATTTGTTGGCAAAAGCAGGCAGTGGATTCTCTATGAACCCCATATCACTTGAGGACATGTTTTATTACCTTGTGCGCAGCCCGATAAACTATGGAGAAGATTCAGGCTCTGAAGAATGGTAAGTGATGCTATGCGCGGAAAAGCATCTCAGCTTTATGCTTCTGTGCTGTTGAATTCAATCTATGCGATGAGAAACTATCCTGTGATGCTTGTAAACACGCTACTTGCGCCGCTCTCGATACTTGTCATAATAACGCTTGTGAGCCACGGTACATTAATCTCAGTTGGCGTAATGGGTGCCTTGATAAACACCATGATGTCAAGTGGAGTGACCCTGCAGGCAGATATGTCGCACCTAAAGAATGATTTTAAGTTTCAGGACATGATAGTAAGCTCGCAGACGTCTTCGTTGGTATACATATCAGGCATGGCGCTTTCGGAGCTTGTCTACGCTGTGCCTGCGCTTGTGACCGTGCTTGTGCTCGCCGCTTTCTTTGTGAAAATAGGGGTTGCTGGCGCAATGCTCTCAGTGGCTTCGCTGGCGCTTGTATTCGCGTTTTCAATATCTTTGGGCTTTATGCTCTCAACGTTTACAGCCGATATACTCCAAAGCTGGGCTTTTTCTGGCATAATCTCAACGCTCTTCAGCACGATCGCTCCAGTCTATTATCCAATAACATATATACCTCTTCCGTGGCGCTACCTTGCCTATATATCCCCTACAACCTATGCGGCAGAGGTTGTGCAAAGCGCAATAGGCTATGTGCGCCTCACCCCAGCAGAGCTTGCAACGAACCTATTAGTGCTCGTTTCAATATCCTTGGCGCTTATTGCGATAGCAGCCAAGAAGAACAGGTGGCGTGAGCCATAAGCTTGGAAGCAATTCAGGTTTGCTTTGTCAAAAGGTTAAAAGAAACTGAGCAGGAAAATCTTAATTGAAGGATTTATAAATCGCGCGATCGCTTTCAGCGGCATGCAGAAACCTGAAGCCGCATGCGCCTGCAAGTGCACGCGGCAACTCTTTTTTCTAATCTTTTCTCTTTAATGATTCGTGGGCCTTAGAGAGTTCCCTTCCTGCCTCTGCAGCCAAAAGGTTAAGCTCTCCTGCAAGCGCCGTAGAGGCAATGTATTCTGCAAATCTGAGCTTTGTGGCCCCTTCTTCATCCCCTTCCCCGAAGAAGCCGCTTGCCTTCAAGAGTTCCATTTGGGTTTCCCTCCTTGTGCCTCCTCCAAACGTGCCTACTTCCAAGGATGGGATTAAAACGGAGATGTACAATGATCCATCTTCTAGCGCCTTTGCATCGTCTATTGCTGTAGATCCATCTACTATTTGCGCAACGTCCTGACCATATGCTATGAATATGGCTGCAAGTATGTTTGAGATATGTGCATTCCGTGCAAGGGAGCCTGCAAGACTAGACCCCATATGGTTCTTCTCATAGTTCAGCGCTTCTATCTCTTTTGCGTCTACTTTGAAATATTTTTCAAGCGCAGCCTTTGTCACTCTTGCTTCTGCAATGACTGTTATCCCTCTCCCCAGCAACATGTTGATATAAGAAGGCTTTTTGTCAGCGCATACATTTCCGCTCTCGCTTTTGAGCCTTGCCTCTATCCCCATGGATCTGAGCCTATTTACAAGCGCTTCAGTGGCGTTTGTCGAAGCTATTGTGACCATATTCATTCCCATTGCTGCCTTTGTGTCAGCCACATACCTCACGTAAACGAGTCTGCCAGTTGTAATCGTCTGTATGTCAATCAGTTTGCCATGGGTTGTAGATTTAGAAAATTCTTTTTCAATAAAGCTCCTTCCTTCAGATGAAGAAATAAAATCAATAGCCCTTTGGGAATCCTCCACGCCGCTTGTCTCTATTATCACGCTTCTTGTCATACCATTTTTTATTATCCTTGCAGTCGCCCCTCCGCTCATGTTTATCGCTGAGGCTCCTCTATTGATGCCAGCTATAAGCTTGCCTTCAGTGGTGGCAAGGAATATTGGCTTTATGCCAGAGCCCTTTGTTCCATTGACTCTTATCTCTACAAAGCCTACTGGGATTTGCACTGAGCCTACTGCATTTTCAATATTTCTATTCTCTGCATCGCCAAAGTCCATCACCTCTATCCCTTTCTTCACCTTCGTAAGGTTTGCCCCATATTTCTTTTCTATATAGCAAGCCCTTGCTTCTGCAGCTTCATTACCTATCAGGCCGCCAGCATCATATGTTTTCCCTCCATTTATCATTCTTTCAACTGCGCTTTGCAACCTTTCCTTGTCCATATTATTATTTCAACATTTGCCTATTAAACTACCCGCCCCAATTTCGTCAATTTTCAAACGCCAAGTAGGCTCACTATTTATTATTCTTTGCAAAATGCCGTTGTTAAGCATTAGAAAAGCATAAGAATTTGAAAATCAAATTACTAATTATGAAACTAAAAAGCTGGGACGAAAATGGCGAAGTAATAGGATCCTTGAAAGATATACTTAATTATAACGAGAAGAAACTAAAAAGCTTGCTCAATGGAGGGATGAGGGAACGAATTGAAGAAGCTTTAGAAAAAGAAATGTATGCAGACGGTATTCCCTTCGCACATCACTTTGCAATATTTGGAAATGAAACACAACAATTGAATCTTATTCGCATATATGGCAAAAGATCTTTAGAATTATTTACTAAAAGCGGATATTCTCTTGCATCTCTTCTTGCGTATCATGCAAAAAATGTAGAAATAAGGGTAGCGCTTTTTGAAGCGGCAATCGACCAAACGGAAGATTGGAAAAAGCTTGACAAAGAAGGCATTTTGAAAATTCACGAAGAATTTAAGGGCAAGAAGTTTGGAGAAGAATTTCTTGCACACCTATTTTCATCCGCAACCCTGCATAAATCTGAAGGCAAAATGCCTTTTTTCTTTGACTTTCTTTTAAACTACAAATTGGAAGATAGCGATCCTTATTCCTATATATTCGGAAAAAAATTGGAAGATAGTGATCCTTCTTCTTACGAAGTCAGAGAAAGATGCAAAAAAAATTTTATTGAAGGGAAAGCCACAAGTAATGACTATGTGGAGCTTGCCAAACTCATATACTTCAACTTTCTAGATAAAAGGGTAAATAAAGAAGACTATAATCTATTAGAAAAGCTTATCCGCCCATAGTGGTCGCCATTTTACATGCGCTGTTAGTTTATAAGTTTAAACAACATTTTTATTCTGTTTTCAAGCAGGGCGCGAGTTAAGTAAATCAGGTTTTGCATTGCGCCTTAAAAACATACAATAAAAGCCAGGTATATGCCCATGATTCTCCACTGCAATCAAATTCTAATCGTAAAAAAGATAAAAGAATAAAAAGTTATTTTGCAAAAGTGTATTGATTTTATGAAAATTGTTTTGTTTGCACTTTTGCTCTTTAGCATTTCTTTTGCCCACACTTCTTTTATACACGTGCCTGCTGTAATAAACCAGGAAGAAAAGGGCGCATTGACCCTTGTTTACTTGAACGTAACCCCTGGAAATGGATCTGTCAGCGTGCTTGGACCTTCCAGCGTTGCGAGCAGCACTCTTGCCTCTGCAGAAACTGCGGTTGAATACGCCACTGCATTGCTTGGAGTAAATATGAGCCGCTATAACTTCACTTTCTTCATAAAGGACAACGCAAGCGTTTCCGGGCCAAGCGGAGGCCTTGCATTTACTCTCCTCACCATATCTGCTCTTGAGAACAAGACCTTGCTAAATAACTTTACAGCGACAGGAGTCATTAACTTGAACGGAAGCATTGGTGCCATAGGAGGAGTCTATGACAAGGCAGAAGCGGCAAAGGAAGGCAGAATGAGATTTATGCTTGTCCCATATGCGCAAAACGGTAGCGAAGAAGACCTTATTTATTACATATCGCAGCAAACGTTTGGAATAGACCTGCAAATGGTAAAAAATGTAACACAGGCTGAGCAGTATGCTTTTGGCTACAAATCGCCTACGCCTTTGTCTTTCAACCTCTCTTCTAACCTTAGCATAAATGGAATAGGAGAAGAGAATATAAGCTGTACGGGTTGCAATGCGTCGTACTTCTATCTCCTTACAAATTCAACCTTTGACTTTGTGAAAGGAGAGGTAGAAAACATGAGTAGTAACTTTTCGAACACTAAGCAGCAACTTCTGAAAAACCTTGAACTATATAGCCAAATTGCGAAAAAAGGGTATCTTTATCTTTCTGCAGACCTTGCTTTCCTTGATTCTATAGATGCGTTCACCATATCCCATTCATCTATTTCCCTAAGCCAGGCTCAGCAAGAAATAAACAGCGTTTCATCATATTGCTCCTCCTTGCAGATTCCGCAGATGAACAATAACAATTATGAATACGTAATAGGCGGAGAGCTAAGGCTTGCATGGGCCAACGTAAGCATACAAGATGCCCAGGCCATACTTAACTCGGCACAGGATTCAGACCAGATAATAGAGAGCATGAACCAGCTTGCGCCTGCATACGCGTGGTGCATTGCAGCAAATGATATGTTCTCGATTGCAAACAGCATTAACGGCACACCGGTAACTTCTTCCAGTAGCATTAAAAATCTATTAATAGGCAACCTTTCTTCTTTTACCCAAAACCTCTATACTAGTGCTGCAAAATGGCTGTATGACAAGGGCTACTACCCTGCTTCGCTTTACTCTCTATATTATTATGATGCATTCTCATCGACAAATTCTTCAAGCCAACAAGAGCTTCAGTTTATCAAAAGATCAATCAATGCAACATATAATGGAATCTGGCCTTCACAATTCGAGGCTGAGGCGGAGTTTTATTTGAAAGAGTATGAAAATACGAACAATTCTCTCTATCTTTCAGAAAGCTATTCCTCTGCGCTCCTTGCAAGCTATATAGACAAGGCAAATAAGCAGATAAGCGAAAGCTTTGTGCTTCAGACCCTTCCTGCTACAGGTGGAATCAGCTATTCATACCTTTATGAAGTCTTGCACTACCTGAAAGAAACATTCGTTCTTCTTCTCATCCTCTTGGTCTTTGCAGCCCTTATCCTAATAGCGCTCCTAGCCATTCTCTTCAAACTGTTTGAGATTGCTCTTGTCCTTAAGGAACGTAGAAGAGAGCGGAGGCAAAAAATCCGATGAGAGCTATCGCCATTCCGAGCAGCGACATATTTCTTGCCTTCCTGTATTCTTCCTTCTTTTCTTTCAGGAATATGATCGAGGCATATATAAGGAGCGAATTTGCTGCAATGACAAATGGAAGATAGACTAAGTTAAATTTGAAAGGGGCAACCTTTAGGAAAAGGACTGCACTTATTGCGATTGCTATCAGGTACAATGAGCATGCTATCTCAGAAGAGCCTTTTGCCCCAATTAGCCTTGGAAGGGTCATTGCATTTCTAGCGCGAATATCGCCAGAAAGGTCCCTTATTGTGCCATGTATCTCTCTGGCCAATCCGCTTAACAGCACAATAACGAATATAAGGAGATTTTGGTAATCCACATAGCTTATAGAGATTATAGAGCCATAAATAAAAGGTATGGACATGCTCAATGCAATATATAAGTTTCCTACTAAAAGAATATTCTTCATCTTATAGCTGTAAAGGAGCGAAAGGATGCCAAAGAGGACGACTATAAGGAAAGGAAGAGCGCCCAAGGGCAAAGATATCAAAGACCCCAATGCGAAAAACGCAACTGCAACATAAAGCGCTTCTTTTCTGCTCACCTCTCCAACTACAATCGGGTTGTCAGTCCTTTTGTTGATTTCGTCAGACTCTACGTCATAGTAGTTGTTTATTGCAAACGCAGATGCGCTTATTAATACAGGGGGAATTATGCTTAGCGCATATTTCCAGTAAGGAACTGGCGCTTTTGCCAAAAGCTCAGCAGTTAGAACCGCTACAATAAGCATAAAGCTGTGCTCTATCCTTGTGAGCTTAACAAATGCCTTTGCTTTCATGCATTCTAACCTTTATTTTCAAAAACCTTTTAATAGCTTTTACCTAATTCTTTATATGAAATTCATGCTTCTTAACTCTTTGCCGCCATATAACCTTTTCGGGCTTGAGGACCAGAGTTATGAGAAGTCAAAGGTAGTGGTGCTTCCGGTCCCATATGACTCAACGACAACATACAAGTCAGGAACTAGGGAGGGCCCGCGGGCGATAATAGAGGCAAGCAGAAGCATTGAGCTTTACCTTTATGAGACGAAGAGCAACCCTTCTGAATTGGGCATATTCACAACCGAGGAGTTAGAGCCTGACTTTTCTTCCCCTGAAAAGACCATAGAGAGGGTGAAAAAAGAGGTTTATTCGATAATGAGCAGCAAAAAGTTTCCAGTCGTTTTGGGCGGAGAGCATACAATATCTATAGGTTCAGTTAAAGCCGCAAAAGAAATAGAGGAGATGAGCGTTATATACTTCGATGCACATTCAGACTGCAGGAATGAGCTCTTCGGGAGCAGATACATGCACGGTACAGTTGCAAGGAGGATAAGGGAGCTTGGTGTTGAATGCATAGAAGTTGGGGTAAGGAGTTTTGATGATGGCTCAAACGAATTTGCTGATGAGATAATCTCAATAGACGAATTGAAGTCAGATTTTGATGGCTGCATTTCCAAAGCGCTGAGGAACACAAAGAGCAGCATATACATATCATTCGACTTTGATGTGTTCGATACAAGCATAATGCCATGCGTAGGAACGCCTGAGCCGCATGGCCTATTATACAAAGAAGCTTTGGAGATTATGAAAAAAATAGAGGAGGAGAAAAAGGTCATTGGCATGGATTTTGTAGAATACCTGCCAATACCTGGGTTCCACGCTCCTGCGGTCACTGCGGCAAAGTTCATATATACCTGCATAGGCCTCTTTGTGAGAGCATGATAGCTAAAATTGCTCCATTTATTTTGATTTTGATTCCAGTTGCGCTTGCAGGAACCGTTACCCTAAACAGCGTATGCACAAAAGGGCTGAATAGCAAATACGTCTTGATGAATATTACAAACAGCGGCGATTCTGACGCATATTCATCACATATTAGCTTCTTGCTGATAACAGAGAACAAAACATACTATTATTTTGACAATGTCACATTCATCAATTCCTCATCAAGCGTATCTTTGAGCTTCCCGGCGAACCAGAGCATTATAGGCACTTATCCTGCGTTCGGCGTAGATGTCTACCAGATACTTGGCACTTCTTCTCTCTTTTCTGCAGTATTTCCTTGCTCACTCTCTTTTAGAAATTCGACTTCATCGCAAATAATCCTTTCCCTTTCAAGAAAGCAAAGCTTCGGAAACGAAAAGATTATAGCAAACTTGACAGATATTGGATATCAGCCAATAAATGCCACTGTGCTGTTTGTCATCCCTCCCCTTGAATTCAACTATTCCAATCTCACACTGTTTAAAGAGGTTAGCTTGACTCCTTTCAAGAGCGCGCAGGTTTATGTAGAATTGAAGCCAAAGCCAAACGTAGGTGCGTTTAATGTCACACTGCCTGTATTTGCTTTCTACGCGCTGAAAGGGACAGGCCATACTACCTACTCATATATAGTGGTCTCAAATCAGGCCGCAAATTCACAATCAGGGATTGTATACCTAGTAATAAGCATCTCTGTCGGAATTGTTCTCATACTTCTTGGCCTTATAATAAAAACGATGTTCAAAAGGAAGATAAAGAAGGCGAAGGCAAAGGGCAATAAATAGGCCTACTTGGAAAGGTTGAGGTAGAAGAAGCCAATCTCTTCCCCATTCTGGCTTGTTTCGTTTACTATGCTTCCGCTTACATAGTCGTGCATTTCAATCGCGCATGTTGTAGATTGATAAGGCGGCACTGTGCACCAATAGCCATAGTCGAGCACATAGCACGGAAAATTCTTCTCTATCTTCTCTATGCTCTCGTTTTGCACGCCCAAGTAGCCTATCTGCGCAGAGCTGTAGTTACTCAAATACCATATGTCTGGAGTGAATGAAAAGACCAAGCAACTCCTTGGTACTCGTGAATAGTTCGAATAGAAGAACTGCATTACATCATGTATCTGGTACTGTTGTGGCATGCCGCTCGGCTTCACAGTTATGATTTTTGCATAGCTCAAGAAAGGAATAAAGACCAGGGAAAAGAAGACTAAAGAGGCAAATAATGCTTTCTTTACCCTACCTTTAGGCACTTCGTACAAGAAGCTAAGTGTGAGAGATGCCACTATAACTATTTGAGGAGTAATTTGAAGCATGAACCTTGAATCAACCCCATAATACGGAGAGCCAGCATAGTAGAAAGAATAGAAGATGAAGAAGGAGGCAAACCAGAGCAACAAGAATATTGCAGGGGCTTTTTCCTTCTCGCTTGCGATAAGCACAAGGATTCCAAATACTGCAAGAAGCCGATAGTCCTGCGGGAATATCGATGGGTAATATGAAATGGAATCTGTCTCTCCCTCTAGATAAGAAAGGATTCCGTTCGCATTAGATGAAAAATAAGCAAAGTTGAAGGTTCCTGTTGAAGAAGGCTGGCCATAGCTCTGCGTTGCAAGATCTTTTGCAAACATCGCTGCTATTGGGGAAAAGACTAACGCTCCAACCAAGATCACTACCAAGAACCTTAAGTCTTCATCAACGCTCCTCGCTAAAAACTTTAGGTTGCTTTTGATGTTTTTCCTTATCCCTTTCTTGCCAAAGAAGAAAAATGAGACAAGCAGTATTAGCGCGGCCAAAAGCCCTTCAATTCTTGTATTCGCAGCAAGCAGCAATGAAGATAAAAAGGCGAGAAGGATTCCGTTTTTCCTTGTTTTCGAATATACCAAAAAGAAAAAGATCGAGAGAAGGGTGAACATAAGGAGCGGAACGTCAGTATCTGCTATTGTTCTTGACCATATGAACATGCTCGGGGTAAATGCGAGAAGCAGGGAAGAGAATGCGCCTTTCTTCGGATCTTCAAACAAAAGCGACGAAACAAAATAAATAAGCAATATGCACATTGTGCCTGAGAAAAGCTCTGCATATGAGGCGGTGGCATTGCTAGGTCCAAATAGGAGGAAAGCTATTGCAATGAAGAAAGACCATCCTGTGGGGTCATGGTAATGCTGTTGAATGTAACAATTCCTTAGGAGCCCAGTGCCGAATTGGCACCAGTCTTCATTCAGATTATGCAATATATTCAAGGCGACTCCGACATAGATGTTTTCATCGAAGTAAAGCTGCTCCACATTGCTTACAAAAAAGAGCGCAAAAGAGGCGAAAAACGCCATCGAGCCTATTGCAACGAAGAAAAATGGAGTCCTCACATAATAATCGAGCAATTTGCTAAGCTCTTTCCTTCCTATTGCAATTCCAGAAAGGAGCATTGCCGTTGAAGCAAGCGAAGACACGAAAAGAAAGTTTCCTAAATCCAAGCAATCACTACTTGAATTTGCAGGGGGTGAGATTTGAACTCACGCATCCACTAGGGAAGCAGACCCTGAATCTGCCGCGTTTGGCCAAGCTCCGCCACCCCTGCTTTTTATATAATTCTTTTTAGATAATTAATTATGCTTATTGGAATTATTGGAGCGCCAAACAAAGGAAAGACCACGCTCTTTTCTGCGATAACTGGGGTTGAGGCAAGGATAGAGAACAGGCCTTTTACAACCATAGAGCCGAATAAAGGAAGAGGATATGTGAAGAAGAGGTGCGTTGAGTCAGAATTAGGTGTAAAATGCAACCCGAAGGACTCGAAATGCATCAATGGCATTAGGCACATACCTATCGATTTTGTAGATGTTGCAGGCCTGATTCCAGGAAGCCATATGGGTAAGGGAATGGGAAACCAATTCTTGAACGACCTTAGCTCCGCAGATGCGCTCATACAGGTCATAGACATTACAGGAAAAACAGACCTGTATGGAAATCCTTCAACCAGCTTTGACCCGTGCGAGGAAGTAAAGGCAGTAAGGAGGGAAGTAGTGAAATGGCTTGCAGAGATAGTCAAAAAACACATGGCTAAGGCGTGCAGAAGCAAGGACCCTGAAGAGGCGCTTGCGAATGCACTTTCTTCTTTTAGGGCAAAGAAGAGCGACATATTGGCTGCAGAAGAGAAGATGAATGTCCCTGGGCTGTCTGCAACCTGGGGGGACGAAGAGATAGAAAGGCTATCAGAGGAGATACTAATCCATACAAAAAAGCTGGTTGTTGCAGCAAACAAGATTGATGCATGTGAGGATTATAAAGAAAAGGTGGAAAGGCTCAAGGAGTGCGCTGCGCCTGTTGTTCCTTGCTCTGCAGAAATTGAGCTTGCGATTCAAAGGATTGTTTCAAGAGGCCTATGCGAATTTTCATCAAACAGGCTGGTACCAAAGCAGGCGCTTCCACAAGCACAGATGGAGGCTTTGGATAGGCTTAACGAGTTTTTGTCGCATTCAACCACAGGCATAGATGAGCTCATTTATACGACAGTATTTGAATCGCTCAAGTGCATTGCGGTCTATCCTGTAGAAAACGAGAGAAGCTTCTCCGACAAGAATGGAAACGTACTTCCAAACCTGTTTTTAATGAGGGAAGGAGACACCGCGCTCGATTTGGCATACAAAATACATACAGAAATAGGGGAACACATGCTCTACGGGATAGACGCAAAGAAAAAGGAAAGGGTGGGAAAAGGCTATTTGCTCAAAGATAACGATGTGATAAAGATTGTGAGCGCGTCAAAGAAGTCATGAGCCTCTTGAGAATGAAAGCGCCGAAGAGATTATTGAGATTACTACCACTATAAATCCTGAAATGATTATGTTCTTTATGATGAATTCATTTATCCCATAATAATTTGCCAAAGGGGCAAGGTATGTCGAAAGCTCGTAAATCACGCTTATTGCTATCCCATATACTAGAAAAGCATATGCGGCATTTAGTGAGCCTCTCTTTATTGCGTTTTTTACGTTCGTTGATCCTCTTCCGCTCTTATTTCCTATAAGCACTCCTATGATTAAAGGTACAAGCACATAACCCGGAGAGAAAGAGAAGAAATACCCTATTTTGGACTCAAGCAGGTCTATGTTTTTACCTAAGCTGAAGAAGTTTGGGATTGCAAGAAGGGCGAAACCGATTGCTATGATAATAATCCAGAGTACAACAGGGCCTTCTATGTTTTCCATTAATACCTCTTTCTCTTCAGCTTCGCCGCCTTCCATAAATATTTAAATAATTTATTTGCTTATAATTCTTTCGTGCGTTTCTATGAAATCAAGGACTTTCGGGGTGCTATTTCTAATCCTAGTCATTGCCGCTGTTTTAATAGCCTTAGCATTCAAAGGCAAGCCTGTGCCTATAGACAATTATATAGGCAAAAAGGTGAATGCCTCTTTCATTTCTCAGCTTTACTCAATTGCAAATTCGAACGCCTCATATAGCGTTGGGATAGGCACTGCAGGCAATCTTCCCAAGGCGGTGAATTCTACCCTTATTGAGGTTCAAGGCAAGCCAGCAGTTGTATATATAGGCGCAGAGTACTGTCCATTCTGCGCTGCAGAGAGGTGGGCATTGATAATTGCATTGATGAGGTTTGGAAACCTTTCAAACATAAGCTACATGGTCTCTAGCCCTACGGACATTGCAGGCCCAAA
>JAVZOJ010000017.1:0-12085 GCA_038882355.1 Candidatus Micrarchaeaceae archaeon
AACTTCTGCTTAGGCTCAAGCAAGTACACGTTTGCGAGAAGCATGCCAGCATATATCGGCCTCCTTATTGCAGGTATTATCTGTGCAGCCCCTCTGTGCACCGGATCTTCGTGTATAAACGCATCTACAATCTTTACCTTTATACCTGTGCACTTTTCTCTAGCCAAAGGTCCATCGCGCATTGCTTCCTCGAATCCATCTATGACAAGCTCCTCAACTTCATTCATGTACTGCACCCCATGCGCTGCGTTTATCAATACGCTAGAGTTAGATATGTCGATAATATTCCTGGCTTCTTCCCTTGGCATGCCTGCCTTGACAAGCTCCTCTACGAACTCTTTTCCCTTCGGCCTTCCTTCCCTGACAACCCCTGACTCTATAAGATCAACGATCTTTTGGTCTAAAGGAGATACATCTATATAGAACCTAGAATGTTTATTGGGCGACTTTCCTTCTATGTTCTTAGATTCTCCTTCTATGCTTTCTTTATAAACAACGATAGGCTCGCTCGTTATGATCGGTATCTTCGACTCATTCTTTATTTTCGTTTCTATCACTTCAAGGTGCAATTCTCCCATGCCCCTTATGATTGTCTCCCCGGTTTCAGGGTTTATCTCTACCTTGAGGGTCTGGTCCTCCTTTGAAAGGACTCTAAGCGCTTCTATAAGCCTTGGCGTATCCCTTGCATCTTTTGCCTCTATCGCCTTTGCAACTACAGGCTGAGAATAATGCACAATCTCTTCAAAAGGTTCAATCTTGTTTTCGCTGGCAGTATCTCCTATTGAAACGTTTTCCATGCCTACCAGTGCAACAATGTTCCCTGCAACAATGGAATCAACTGGCACTCTGTCAGGACCCATGTAAAGAGCTACTTGTTGAACTCTTTGTTTGTCTGGAAGGCCGCTCACATATAGCTCGACTCCCTTCTTCACAGTGCCGGAGAAGACCCTTCCTATCGCCACCTCTCCGCTGTGAGGGTCATACACAATTCCAAATATCACCATGTTTACTTTTCCTTTTGCATCGCAGTTAAGCATCGCTTTTCCATCTTCGCTGTTCAGGTCGCCGTGCCACAAATGGGGTATTCTATACGCCTGCGCTTCTTTTGGGTTTGGAAGGTGCTCTACGACCATGGAGAGCACTGCTTCGTCTATAGGCGCAACTTCTTGCAGCTTTTCTTCATTTCCCTCTTCAGTCAACCTAAATATGTCTTTGAAAGTTACCTTATACTTGTCCATTATCCTTACAGATATCGCCCATTTCTTGTATGCAGAACCGAAGCAAACGCTTCCGTTATCTACCCTTACTTTCCATTTGTCAGCATATTCTTTCGGCGCATATCTATCTATCAACTTGTTAACGTCGTTTATCAGGTTGAGGAGCCTTTCATAGGTCTGCTCAGGGGTCAGCCTCAACTCATTTAGCAACCTGTCTACCTTATTTACAAACAAGACCGGCTTTGCCTTTTCCTTGAGCGCCTGCCTAAGCACGGTCTCGGTTTGAGGCATTACGCCCTCTACTGGATCGATGACAAGTATAACTCCATCCACAGCACGCATGGACCTTGTCACATGCCCGCCGAAGTCCACGTGGCCCGGCGTATCTATAAGGTTTATAATGTAGTCTTCGTTTTTGTAATTAAATGCAAGGGATATATTTGCAGACTTTATTGTGATCCTCCTTTCTCTCTCTATTTCCTCATAGTTTGTGTATAATACTTCCCCAGCCACTGTTTTCGATATGATCCCTGCCCTTGCGAGAAGAGTATCGGTCAGCGTTGTCTTTCCATGATGCACATGCGCAATTATTGCTACATTTCTTACTCTTTCTGCATTCTGCATTATCTTTACGACTTCTTCAGCAACAAACTCTTTCCTTACCAATCAAATTACCTCGCGCTTCTTGCTATTCTCTCCAACTCAACCTTCCTCTTTACAGCGAAGCTTTCGCTGCTATTCGAAGAGGCAAGAATCAGCTCATCTGCTATTGCTTCCGCAAGGCTTTTCCTTTTCTTAAATGCGCTTATAAGCGCTGCAAGTGCAAGGTTTTTCAGCGCAGAGTCTACCCTTCTCCTTGCGCTTATCCCTACTGCAACGTTGTATGTTATTCCTCCATACTTCACCCTTGTAACGTCATCGATTGGCGCAGAGTGCTCTATCGCTCTTACGAGAACCTGAAGCGGATTTGAATTTGTTTTTTTCTCTATGATCTCGAAAGCCTTTATTACATTCTTCATCACTGTTGCCTTCTTCCCTTGCAACCTGCCTTCTGTTCTTATCACTTTTCCTCCTACCTTTTTCCCTGTTCCCCCTCTCATAAGCTTGTTCATAAACCTCTCTACGATGTTTGCCCTCCTTTCATAATAGCTGGGATATTTCCTTCTCCCGAATGTGTATGGAAGATAAATTGAATAGGTGTTAACATATGCTTTTACGCTTGGATCTTTTACCTCAACATCCTTGAAAGAATATTTGCCAAATAGCAACTGCTCCTGCTCCGCAGCGCTCTTCTTCTTTGGCTGGCTCTTCCTCGATTGCTTTTCTTTCTTTGCTTCTTCAGTCTGAGACTTATTTTCTTCCATAATGCTCATCTCTTCGGCTTCTCCTTCTTTCCTTTCACAATCTGAAAAAGATCAACGCCGTTGACTGCCTTTACTTTATATTTTAGCCCTGGTATCGAGCCCATTTGACCTCTCTGAGAGCCTCCCATGCCTTCAATCATTACCTCGTCGTGCTCGTCTATGAAGTTTATAGAACCGTCATAAGGAACCCATGCGCCTACCACTCTGCCATTCTTTACCAATTGTACCTTTACGCATTTTATTTTTCCAGAGTTGGGCTGTTTCTGTTTTAATAAAAACTTGCTTAGGACTATTGCCCTTGCCATATGGCTCTTTCCTAAAGGATCATATTTATATTTAAGCTTGAAAAACTTTCTCTTCCACCATTTTTTGAGCATCCTGTGCTGCTTTCTTTTCTTCATCAATATTTTTGCAGTAAACTCTCCATTAGCCATTGAATCATGCCTCTAGAATCTTCGAAGCGCCAGGGTCTATTATTGCGATAAAGCTTACAGGGTAGGGCTTCCCGCAGATTTCCCCCAATTCCATGCTGTTTCCCTCATGAAATATAACTTTTACATTTGCCAAGGAAGAATTATGTAAGATGTTGTCAGACAAGTGCTTCTTTGAGCCTCTTGCTATAATAACTGCCTTAGCGATATTCTTCTGTATCGCATTGGCTACTGAATTGTAGCCAATCTCGACCTTGCCTGTATCAACAGCAAGTCTAATTTCTCTATTTTCTTCTTCTGGGCCCATAAAATCAGGCAATAAAATGATTTCTTGAAAAGGTATTTATTGTTTTCTATGCATGGCGAATATTGGAAGATTCTTCACTTTTCAACAGCACAGGGCAGATTTATATATGGAAAAATCTAATATATAATGGATGGACTTAGGAGAAGGATTAAGGAAAGCTTTTGCGAAGATTAGAGGAATAGAGATAGTAGACTCTAAAAGCGTAAGAGAGGTAAACAAGGAGATACAAAAGGCGCTCTTGAGCGCAGACGTTGAATTGGATTTGACATTGGAACTTACAAAAAGGGTAGAAGAAAGGGTCATACATAAGCAACTTCCAAAAGGCATAAGCGCAAAAGACTATTTGTTTGAGGTCCTTTATGAAGAAATAGTAAATGTCATGGGAACTTCTTACCAGCCTGAAATTAAGCCGATGAGAATAATGCTTCTCGGCTTATATGGCTCTGGAAAAACAACAACTGCAGCGAAGCTGGCAAGATATTATCAAAATAGAGGAATAGGGGCAGGGGTAATATGCTGCGACCTAAACAGGCCTGCTGCCTTTGAACAGTTGAACGCGCTTGCAAGTCAGGCAGGCGTGGGGTTTTTTGGGATAAAGGATGAAAAGGATGTGAAGAAGATAATAGAAAAAGGGTTATTAGAACTAAAGAACAAGAAAGTGATAATCTGCGATACAGGAGGAAGGAATGCATTGGATAAAGATTTGGTTGATGAGCTAAGAGAAATTGAGAAACATTTCAAACCAGATGAAAAAATACTGGTAATATCTGCAGATACAGGCAAAGTCGCAGGAAGGCAGGCAGAAGCTTTCAATAAAGAGATAGGAATAAGCGGAGTTATAATAACAAAGATAGACGGATCCGGAAAGGCAGGAGGAGCGCTGAGCGCCGTAAATAAAACGAAAGCAAAGACGCTTTTTATAACTACAGGGGAGAAGCTCGATGCAATAGAGCCTTACGACTCCAAGAAATTTGTTTCAAAGCTTTTGGGCATGCCAGATCTAGAAGGGCTCATAGAAACGGTAGAAAATGCGATAAAGAGCACAAACATAAGAAAAGAAGAATTGGAAAACGTGGAGGAGCTTGATTTCGACACATTCTACAAGCAGCTAAAGGCCATGAACAACATGGGCCCTTTAAGAAATATCTTCGGAATGATGGGCATGCCAGACATTCCGAAAGAGACTTTGGAGAAGGCAGAAGATAAAATTAAGAAATACGGGGCGATAATAAGCTCTATGACAAAAGAAGAAAGGAAAAATGCAGATTTATTGAAGGAAAAGGGCAGAATAACAAGGATAGCAAAGGGAAGCGGAACTGACGAAAAGGAAGTAAGAGAGCTTATCAGCGACTTTAACAAAATGAAGAAATTAATAAAGACAGCGATGGGAGATAGGGCGATGAAGAAAAGATTCGGCAACTTGATAGGGCGATGAAGTAATGGAGGAAGAGAAAATCTACCGAGAAATAGAGGAGCTTCGAGAAGAATATTCAAAGACGAAAGATAACAAAGCAACAAACAAGCACATTGGAATATTGAGAGCAAAGATTGCAAAATTGAAGAAGGAGCTGGAAGAAAGAAGAAAAAGCACAAAAACAGAGTATGCAATAAGGAAGCAAGGCGACGCAACGATAGCATTGGTCGGATATCCAAATGCAGGCAAATCTTCCATATTCTCCATGATTACAAACAAAGAATCAAAAACAGGAGATTATGCTTTCACCACTACCAATGCTATAGAGGGGATGATGAACTACAAAGATGCACATATACAGGTCCTTGACTTGCCAGGCTTGTTGGAGGAGGCAGAGACTGGAAGAGGAGGGGGAAGGAAGTTCATCTCTATGGCAAGGATTGCAGATTTATTTGTATTTGTCTTTGAGCCATCGGCTGTGGCAAAGATCGCCGCCATGCTTGGCTCTTTATCGAAATTAGGGATAAGGTTTGGTGAGAGGAAGGCGATTCTCCAAATTAGGGAAAAGGGCGGAATAGAAATTGAAAACAGATCGGGCATTGAAGAAAGCATTATAAAAGAGATACTTTCTTCTTTTTCTATATATAATGCGAAGATCACGATAGAGAAAGGCTGTAAAGAGGAAGAAATCATTGATGAGATTTCTGGGCATGCAGTGTACAAGAAAGCAATGCTCGTAATAAACAAGCTAGACCTGGTTGAAGACAAAAACTCTTTGGAAAGGGAAGTGAGAGCATATGGGCTACCATTCATACTGGTTTCAGCAAAAGAAAACTATGGAATTTCCGAATTAAAGGAGATGATATTCAAAGAAGCAGGAATAATAAGAGTCTACCTAAGGCCAAAAGGAGAAAATAGGCTGGATTTAAAGCCAATGATAATAAAAAGAGGCTCCACAGTAGGAGATCTTGCAAAAAAGATACATTCAAGCCTATATGAAAATTTTCACTATGCGAAAGTATCAGGAAGTAGCGTCAAGTTTGAAAACCAGAAAGTTGGGAAAGGTCACGTATTGGAAGATGGGGACTCTGTGGCAATATATTGAATCTTTTTTAAATTGGACTCGATAAAAAGGAGAAGCTTTTTCGCAGCCTTTCCATATTTGTAGCCTCCTATCCCTTTGCACCCTACGACCCTATGGCAAGGGATAATTATAGGAAGCGGATTCTTTTTCAGCGCGTTACCTACTGCCCTGTATGCATTTGGCATTCCAATCCTCTCAGCTATTTGCTTATATGAAGCAACCTCTCCAAGTCTTAGCTTCTTTGCTTCAAGAAGAACCTTGACGTCAAACTCCGAAAGACCTTTGCGTTCAAGAATTCTTTTTATAAAAATGTTTTGGAGTTCCACAAAAAGTATTTAAATCAGAAAGTACTAAAAGCAGTATGGTGGGTAGGGATGAGACTTTACAAAGATTTCTTAAAAGGCAGGTTGAGCGGAGAGGATGGCTTAGGCGACTTGAGGTATGCAGTTGAAAATACGTGCATGAGATGTGGAAGGCTTTTTGAAAAAAGCGAAGTGAAGATAGTACCAAGCAGATACTTTCAGGAATCTGACATATATGTAAAGAATGGATTCGTAAAAAGAAGATATATATGCGCAAAATGCTATGAAAGCTTCAGAATCAAATTGAAGGAGCCTTTGATTGCAAAAAGAGATTTGGCCATACCAATCAGATACTGATTTTTACTTTAAGTTTCAATCTACATATATGAGAGCATTCTACGCAATAGATTTGGATGAAAAGGTAAGAGATTCGATATATGAATTCGAGAAAAAACTAGAAGGAAATATGAAAAAGGTAGAGAAGGAAAACATACACATAACAATTTTGTTCTTGGGAGAGCAGGATGAAGAAAGCATTGATAAGTTGAAAAGAGTGCGCCTAGATGAAGAAGAATTCCAATGCAGAATAGGAAAATTAGGGACTTTCGGAGGAAGATTCAGAAGCGTAATATTTTTAGAGATAGATGAAGGAAAAGAAAAGATAAAGAAAATCTATGAATCGCTCTCTACAGAGGTTTCTTCTTTAGGAATAAAGTTCGAAAAGGAAAGAGACTTTGTTCCGCACATAACATTGGCTAGGGCAAAAGGAAGGTTCTCTGTTCGAGGCGAAAAGGAAGATTTTGGGAGCTTTGTTGTAAAAAGCATAAAGCTAAAGAAGAGCGTTATAACAAAGAATGGGCCATCATACTTCGACATTGCTGAAATTCCTTTGAGGAAGGTTTGACTGAAAGTCAGAGAAATTCTCTAGATTCTTGAGCTCCCCTGGTCTGTATATTCTATTTTCAAGAAGGAGATTATAGGTCATCCCAGTCTTAAGGTCTAGGGCTATATGCCTTACTTCGTTTCCAAATAGGTCCGCTTCCTTTAAAAGAAAATGGAAATCTTCAAACAAGAAAAAAGAACTTGACAAAGGCAAAGAATTGTCTTGCATTCCTATGATCCTTACTTCGCAGTTTCTAAACCCTCTTTTCTTCACAATCGCAGAAATCGCCTCCTTCTCTTTTTTTGAGAGAGGAGAGAAAAACCTAAAGGCGACGCACTCCTGAAGGTTTATTTCATATATTGATACAAAAAGATCAAAAGAAATGTTTTTTGCGAATACATATTTGTTGAACTCTGAAAATTTTGAATGCATTATTGACTCTCGGCTCAGCTCTTTCCCTTTCTCTTGGTTCAGCCTTAAAGAAATTGCATGTCTGTCTTTTGTTGCTTGGAGGTCATTTGTAGTCAATATGATTCTTTCCCTTCCAAATCCCTCTTTTGTAAGCATTTTCTTTAACAGAGGATAAAATTCCATCAATATCTGCCCTCTAAGCGTTCGTATAGGCTCTTCCACAAAAACTTGTTTACAAATATAATTGCCACAACCATATTAATAAGAGCTATTGCCATAAGGAGTATATTTGAGGAATAAAGCGCCTGATCTAAGAGTTTCCCTACTCCTATCCCTACGCTGCTTATCAAAGTTCCATTCTGGCTCTGGAAATATTCTGCTACTATGCTTGCATTCCACTCGGCTGCTATTCCAGTAATGGAGCCAGTGATAAAGCCTGGAATAACTGAGAGCAAGTATATCTTTCTCCAAGCATAGGCCCCTCTTACCTTGTAAACCTTCACTACTTCTCTTATAAAAGGGATTGTTTTTGCATTTGAGAGGACGCTGAAGATCACATACCATATGCAGCTAAGAACATATATCGAAAGTGCTGTCGCTTCCCCTTTTAGCGCGAAGGAAGAAAACAACATGGCAATCAATGGAAGCATAGAAGTGGCAGGAATTGAAGCAATAACTTGAAATGCCACTTTATATAAACTCCCTTTCTTTGAGAAGAAGAGAACATATATTGATACTGGTAGCGCTATGGCCGAAGTGATTCCAAAAGCAATCCAGATTCTTACCCCGCTAATCAATATCGACAGAAGAGAGCTAACCTCATATCTCGGGAATAGCAGCAAAAGAACAGCAGGAAGAGATAAAAGCAGAAAATATTTGCTTTTTGAGCCCTTGCCTGTAACTTTGTTTTCTTGCAGCTCTGTGAGCTTTCTCTTTGCTCTCTTTGGCGGCCTCAACCTTCTCTTTTTCTGAGGGGCGCTCAGATATTCTCTTGCCTTTCTTTCCATCGTTGAAAAAAGGAGGAAGTAAGTCAAAATTACAAATATTACAAGCATCAGCAAAGAGGTGGCATATCCTTCAAAATTGTTTGAAGAAAAGAAGTCTGCTATCGCAGCACCTATTCCATAAGTTATTTGATACTGCGCGCTACCTATTGAAAAGATTTCGCTCGTGACTAAATAGAATAGGCCTATGGACCAAGAGAGCATTGCTTGCTCTGCTATCTTGTCGCTGCACGCAGGAAAATATATCCTTCTAACCCTGTCAAAGAAGCCTAAGCCATAAATCTTTGCAACCTCTAAGTATTCCTTATTAAGCGTCTTTATCGACTCATAACAGCCGAAGATTATATTCCACAGCATGCTTGTGATTATAAGAAATATTACTGCGGCGTTCTTTCCCATATCTCCAGGTATCAAAGATACAAAGACATAAATCGCAAAAGGAAAGAATGCAAGAATAGGCAGAGTTTGAAGAACATCTACAATTGGAATTATTATTTCTTCAGCCTTTCTGTTTCTTGCACAAAATACGCCTATGGCAAAGCCTAGAAAAATAGAGATAAAAAGCGCAATTAGCATTCTTTCCCATGAAAAGGCAATGTCAATAAGCTCAAGCCCTATCAGCTTTAATATATACACTTTATAAAAACTCAAAGTAGAATTAAAAATTTATTGTGAAAATAAGTATTGTGGAGTTTCCCATAAATCAATCGATAGGAAGAGTAATAGGATTGTTTAGAGAGATAAAAAAGCATGGAGGAAAGCTTGCTTTGTATGAGCTCTCTAGGGAGACTGGGGAAGACATAGACACGCTCCTCCCCACAATAAAGGCAGCAGAAGTGTTGGGAATAATAAGGAAAAAAGAGGGAAGCATCTATGCGGAAGACATCGACGAAGACCCGTATCCTTTGATCAAGAAGAAGATTGAAATGCTGGAGCCTTTTAAAACAGTCTTGGAATCCCTCTCTTCAGGAAGCAAGAGCACAAGCGAACTTTTTGAAGAAATATCGAATAAAAACCTCTCAATAAGCAAAGAGAAAGAGGGAATTAAAGAATTAAGGCGCATGCTAATGAACTGGGGGGTGAGGCTGAAGATTTTAAAGTATGACAAAGAGAAAGATTCATGGAGCTTGAATTAGGAATAGGACAATGCCTCATATATTTCCTCGACCTTTTCAAGAAATCCTTTTTCTGCTCTGCTTTTGTAATGCTCCTTTATCTCTAAAATTTTCTTCACTTTTGAAGGCTTGTCCGAGAGCACTATGATTCTATCTGACATCTCAACCGCTTCCTCTACATTATGGCTTACCATAAGGACACACTTGAGGCTTTTGCTATCTTTCAACACGCTTAAAGTATCGTGTCTTAACGAGTTTGCGGTGAGTTCGTCCAAAGAGCTAAACGGTTCATCCATAAGAAGCACCGAAGGATCAGAAACAAGCGCTCTTGCAATTCCAACTCTTTGCTTCATCCCTCCGCTTAACGAGGATATATACGCATCTTCAAAGCCAGAAAGCCTGAATCTTTCTAGCCACTCCTCACACCTCCTTTCTTTTTCCTTTTCGTCGATATCGAGGTTTGCAGTTCCAATCTCGACATTCTCGATGGCAGAGAGCCATGGAAATAAAGCAAACTCTTGAAAGACAAATCCAATCTTTTCCTCTTCTGGTTTCTTTCCGCAAATCCTTACGCTTCCATAATCTTGCCTTATCAAACCAGCAATTATGCGAAGAAGTGTACTTTTTCCACAGCCAGAAGGACCTATGATTGTTGAAAACTCTCCCTCTTTTACGAAGAAACTTATATTGTCGATTATTTTCGTATTGTTTATAGAGTACTTTATATTTTTAACTTCTAAAGCATACATTCTAAACACCGATATAAGGGGCTGCGATCCCAACAATAAAAGAAAAAATAATCAGTATCTCTGCTCCTACGATTATGCTCCTCGAAGGATATTTTATAATCTTGCTCTTTTCTGTGCTTAAGAAACACCTCATATATGACCAAAGAAGGGCTGAGCTCAAGAGAAGAATTCCAAATATAGGAAGTATTCCTTCTATGCCGAACCCTGCAAAAGAGGCGGAAAAAGTAAATATGTCCCCAACAAACCCTGCAGAAACAGGCAGGCCTATAGCCAATAGAAGACCTATCAGGAAGAGATAGCCTATCGATGGGAATTCGTGCTCCACTCCTTTTATCCTTTCTATCTCCAAAGTACCGAACAGTTCGTCTAGCGTGCCTGCCAAAAGGAAAAGTACAGCTATTGAAAACGCATGGGCTATCATCAAATACAAAGACCCAAAGATTCCTTCACTTATTCCTAAAGACCCTGCAGCAATTCCTATGCCTATTACCCCCATATCTACTATGCTTGAGTAAGCAATTAGTCTCTTAATGTTCTTTTGGGTGATCATTACAATTCCAGAATAGATTGAAGAAAATATAAAGATTAATGCAACAAAAGACGCATAATTTGCTGCTATCGGGATTATCAGAAACTCTAGAAGAAGGCCGTAAGAAGCATATTTTAGAAGAACTCCGGCAAGTATCATGCTTCCAGTTGTAGGCGCCTCGGTGTGCGCATCGGGAAGCCATGAGTGGAAGGGAAATGCCGGAAGCTTGATGATAAATGCAAGGGTTATTAATATAAACGCATAAATTTCAAATTCTCTGTTCACAACTCTCAAATGGCCCAGCATGGCCGATATTGAAAATGACGGCGGGGAGAAAGAATAATAGAGAAACAGAAATCCGAGAAGAAGCAACAGGCTTGCAAATATGGAATAGACGAGGAACTTTATCGAAGCATACCTTCTCCTATATCCACCAAAAACATAAATAATAAAGAACATGGAGATTTCTCCAACTTCCCAGAATAAATAAAAGAAAAACAAACTATAGGAAAGGAATATTCCATAGGATGCAGACTGAACAAGAAGAAACAGGGCGTTGTAGAGCCTATTTTCATAATCTCCTATAAAGTATTTCCCCACAATGCTTACTACGAGAAACACAATGCTATTCATCAATATGAGAGGGTAGGAATAAGGGTATAAAGACAAGTCAAGGCTTATCCCAAAATTAGGTATAAAGGGAATGGACAAATATGCTTGGCGGATAAATATGAGCAGTAAAAAAGAGAAAAGAGTGGTGAAAAGCGTAGCTATGAGGGAAGCAGCATAAGGATTACTCTTCTTTGTGGCCAAAGAGATTAGCGCTATAAGCGGCGCGATTATTGGAATTAAGAGCAGTGGAAACTGCATATCTATCTTTTTTAATTAAAGATTAAAATAACAATAGGACTCATACGCTTTTTTAACCCTGCGAGCCTTGCCTGGCAGAAAAATAGACTAGCAAAATATTTACGATTTAAACCAATGCAAATAATAGAAAGAGAAGAAAAGAATAGGATAAAGAGACAGGCGTAGGCGGAGAAAAAGCAATAAGAGGTGTGAAAAAATCAAAAATTCAAAAAGTTGGGCGTCATGCTTCCATACAACAAAATTCATCAAAATAAAACGCTATCAAGGCGATGAAATGCATGGCATACAAGCGGCTGTTGCTATATCTACAGCAATAATAACAATCCTAAGTTGATTGGCTGGAGTAATTTAACAAACCAAAACACTCCATACACTTTTACTTTTAATAGCAAAAATGTCTTTTCA
>JAVZOJ010000018.1:0-11269 GCA_038882355.1 Candidatus Micrarchaeaceae archaeon
GCATCGCTCTCAAATGTAAATGGAACGACAAATCTTGTCGTTTATGTAAGGAATGATGGGAATTCCACCGTAACGTTAAAGCATGTACTCCTTTTTGGAAACTTTTCAACAAAGATTAACTTCATTGTTAACTCCTCTAATCTAACAGAAGGGCAGAACGCATCTGGAAGGTTAGTTATAAGGTCGCCGCCTCTCTTCTATTTCAACTTCTCAAATGGAATATTTTCATTCAAATTTAACGCAACAGAAGCAGAGAAATACAGCAGGGAGGGATATGAGAACTTGATAAGATTAATCAATTCTAGCGGCGCGATTCAGATTAACGGAAGCATATTCTCAAACGTGAATGCCTCTGACCTAGAAAAACTAAACTTTTCTCAATTCAAGTCAATACTTGCCAACTTAACAAACAACACTTCTATCTCTGGTCTTATAAAGGAGAAGATGAACGGAACTGATGCTGAAAAAGAATTTGAGCATATAAAAGGGGCAGGCGAGGTCGACATAGAGCTTGAACATACAAAAGTCTTAAACTTCTTGGTCGAGAGCAATGGAACGCTTGCCCTTCCTTTCTCTACTGAGGACTTCGAAAATGATTCTGGAATTCAGGTTGCGCCTCACTCAACAGTCAAGCTTGCATTTTCATCGCCAATATCTTTCGGGCATGGACTTCTTCTCGTATTCCCTGAGAAAGGAAGCGTTTATAGGATAGTGATATCTGGAGAAGAGTCAGCCAGAGCGTCAGCCAATGTTACTGCTTCTTGACTTTTCTTGGAGTAGCAACCTTTCGCAGAATGAGCAGTAAGTCTCGCGTTTACTGCGAGGCGAACGCAGCGCCATATTGGTGGGAAGCATGCAATGGGTTTATAAACATGAATATGAATATAAGCTGAGTAGAACGAGCAAGGTATGCAGATAAAGAATGCTGGCATGCACAGCAGAAAAGCTCATACCTTTGCAGCGGAATGTTGCCATGTGCCAGGGTGGCGGAACCAGGTAACGCGCCGGTCTTGAGAGGCTCTCAAGAGCTGATTTGTGATGCAAAGAAAACCGGTTCCCTCCACGGGATTTAGGGTTCAAATCCCTACCCTGGCGTGCTTGTTTTAGATTTGAAGTGGTAAACAATCTATTCAAACACGTCCATGCTTGAGATAAGAATAAATATTTTAAGGCAGAAGCTTAAATGTGGGGCAATGTTCGTAGATCCTCTTTCAGTTATGTTGTTGGGAGTTTCTGCAAGCACCTTTTTTATTGCGTTTTATTTGATTTCAGTGGCCAAAGGTAAGCGCGCATTCGCCGAGCTCGCAGTTCCGACGTTCTTTCTCGGCATATTTGACTTTGTCAGCGGATTTTATATGAGCTTTTTCTGGCCCTTGCCTGGCGCATACAACATGCTCTTTGGAGATCCGATGCTTCTGCTTGGATTAATACTGCTTTCAGGGTCATATGCTCTATATAGGAACATCAGCCCTAATCCTGTCTCGCTTTTGGGCTTTTTGCTCGGCATATATTTATTTGCGGAAACCTATAGCATAAATGCGTTCTCGCTAGAGCCTCACAAAGACATGCTCATTGTGCTTTCCTTTTACCTTGTTTCCGCTATTGCTGCAGTGCTATCTCCGCTCGTATACACTAATCCTAAAAAGAGCGGAAAAGTTGCGTATTACCTTCTTGCTGTACTCGTAATAATCGCGGCAATTCTCGCCATGGCCATAGGAGAGATTTCTATCATAGGTCATTTACAGACGCCGCCCTGAAAAGTCAATGCTGCAAGTAAAACATAGAGAACCAATTCAAAAAGCAGGTAATGAGAGCGCGTATTCGCCGCATAGGAACAGGGCGCGATGCCGCAGGTCGGATTTGAACCGACGACATTCCGGTCTTCAGCCGGACGCTCTCCCGGGCTGAGCTACTGCGGCAGCAATATTAGATTTTTTCCCATTCTCCTTATAAATTTTGCCTTGTTTCTATATAATTATCCATCGAATAAAATAAAAGGCAGATTTCATGGAGCCAAACAAATGGCCAGAGATAGAGTCGCTCAAGCTTTTAAACATGGACAAGATAGAATTCAGGGAGTACCAATATAATATAATAAAGGCCATAATAAAAAACGGCAGCACTCTTGTTGTGCTCCCTACAGGCCTTGGGAAGACATTCATAGGCTTTGCAATAATGGCTGAGGCCCTGTTTAATGGGAAAAGGGCTCTCTTCCTTGCAACAACAAAGCCTTTGGCTGAGCAGCACTACCAGTCTTCATTGAGCATATTCAGGCTCAACAAGGAAGAGATAGCCCTTGTTGTAGGCTATGTCTCAAAGAAAAAGAGAAAGGACATGCTTGAGAATGCAAAGATCATTTTTGCAACTCCGCAAACTATAGCCAATGAAATGAAGAAAGGCAACATGAGCCTTTCTGGTTTTGGAGCAGTAATATTTGACGAATGCCACCGCGCTGTAGGAAAGTATGCATATACTTACATAGCGAATGAATGCAACCTTAGGAACATACTTGTCGTAGGTCTGACTGCCTCGCCTGGAGGGAACAAAGAAAAGATAAAGGAGCTTTTGGGAACTTTGGGAATAAGGCACATAGAGGCAAGAAGTAACGAAGATCTTGACGTTGCAAAGTATGTAATGCCAAAATACATTCAGTTTGTGCCTGTAGAAATAACTGATACTATAAAGGAAATATCTGATCGCTTAAGAGAAATCGGCAACGAAAGCATAGATGCCCTTAGAGGAATGGGGATTTCTGTTCCAAAGAGCATGGAGAATCTTCCAAAGGGAATAGTCATAAAAATAGGGAAAGATATAGAAAAAATCGGAGAGAAGGAATACAAGTTTGGGGTCATATACCACTATGTGAGGCTCATAAACGTGCTCCAGTCTTTTGACCTTGTTACTACGGAAGGCATAGGGCCGTTCGTTGAATATGCAGAGAGGCTTGAAAAGAGAGAAGAGAAAAGCAGAGGCGTGTTGAGCCTTATAAAAGACCAAAGATTTCAAGCAGCGAAAAACTTGGCGCTGGAGGCTGCGAAAAGAGGGGAGGAGCATCCAAAGGTCATTGCACTCCTTGATATATTGAGAAAGGAAAAGGGGAAGAACGCGATTGTCTTTGCACAATACAGGTCCACAATCAAGGTAATATTGGAATTCTTAACAAACAATGGATTTAAGGCAGAGAGATTCGTAGGAAAGAGAGAGGGAGTCACTCAGTCGCAGCAGAAAGAGGTTATAGAAAGGTTTAGAAACAATGAGTTCAACGTTCTTGTTGCAAGTTCTATAGGTGAAGAAGGCCTTGACATTCCAAGCGTAGATGTAGTGGTTTTCTATGAGCCGATACCCAGTGAGATAAGAAACATACAAAGGAGGGGAAGAACTGGAAGAGTAAGAGCTGGTAAGGTCTTCATAATATATGCAAAAAACACAAAGGACCAGGTTTACCTTTATGTTGCGCAGAAGAGGGAAAGAAAAATGAAGGCGATTATAGAAAGCCTAAACAAGGAAATGGAAATAAATGAGGAGGGTCAGAGAAAGCTTGCATAGATGGCGGGGGCGGGACTCGAACCCGCGGCCTCCAGATTTCTTTGCAATCATTGCGAATGCTCATAACTCATAATGCTTTGCATATGAGTCTGGCGCTCTAACCAGCTGAGCTACCCCGCCATTCAATATATTTTTCAATCAACTATATAAAAGAACAATAAAAATATAATCCCATTTTTCAGTCAAAGCTTATTATTCTATGTGGAAAATATTATATCGGCCTTGGTGGTGTATTGGCAGCATAGAAGGCTGTGGACCTTCAGGACCGGGTCCGATTCCCGGCCAAGGCCTGGTGCATATACATGGCGTTAAAAGTAAAAGAGGAAAAGGTTGATAACGGCATGAGAATAATTGCAGTGCAAGCCGACGGACTGGAAAGCGTGGGAGAAAGCATAGCAGTGAATTACGGATCAGTAGATGAGCCAAAGAACAGCAGAGGATTTGCGCATGCATTGGAGCATATGCTGTTCAAAGGAACGAAGACAAAAAGCTGGAAGGATATCACAGAGTCTTTCAAGGAAATGGGTGCCACGGAGAATGCAGAGACGCGATTTGAAGAAACAATATATTATGGCATGGTGCACAAAAGCGAAGCTGAAAGGCTTGCCTCTCTTCTTGCGGATATGATAAAAAACTCCACGATCCCTGAAGAAGAGTTTAAAAAAGAAAAAGGGGCCCTCCTAGGAGAGCTGAAAATGATCAAAGACAATCCTCTCAGTGAGGCAATATTTCTTTCTTCTAGCACGATTTACAAGAAAAGCCCGGCAAAATATCCTATTATCGGCAATGAGAGCTTTATAAGGAATATGAAGAGCAGCATGTTGAGAAAGGAATACTTGAAGAATTATACCCCTGAGAACATCGTCGCCGTGATATATGGCGGAATAAGTGTAGAGAAGGGAATCCTTTTGCTAAAAAGGCACTTTGAAGAGTTTGCGAGGAGCGGGAAGAAGGTGCAGAGAAAGGTTGCTAAAGGAGAAAAGTCCGAAGAAAAGGAATTAGAAAAGAATACAAATCAGTCGGCAATTTCTGTATCTTATAGGTGTAGACCATTGGACAGCATAGGCACGTTTGCGACACTTTTGCTTGCAGAAAATATGCTATCAAGTCGACTGTTTGATGAGGTGAGAGAAAAGAGGGGGCTTTCATATGCTACCTATGCTAGGTATGAATTCGCAAAGAGCTTTAGCTTTATCTCAGCAGTATCGAACGCTTCGAAGGAGCCTGATGAAGTTCTTAAGATAATTAAGAGAGAGTCTCACAATTTCTTTTCAGGGCAAATTGGAGAGCAAGAATTCAAAAAGCATAAGAATGGATTGTCAAATATTCTCAGGATGAGAATGGACGACTCCCTTGTTACAGCAATCCAAATCTCTACTTTTGCAAATATGGGGATGAGCGTTAATGAGTACTTAGGCGTAGATTCAGAGATAAGAAGACTTTCCTTAAAGGAGTTCAAAGACTCAGTGGGGGAGCTTGTAGAATATGATGACCCTGGTATCTATTTTATAAGAGGAAAAAGAAGCTAAAAGACGTGGAGCGCCCACCACCTTACCATCTTTACCATAAACCTGTGCAAAGGGCTGCTGTTCTTCTTCACGTCTTTTATCATTTCTTTGTACCTTTGCTTTTCTTCTGCAGACAATTTCCCCTCTTCTTCTATCTCAGTCTTCTTTCCATCTACTATCTGCACCTTTCTTCTGCTTATGATCTCTTTCCTTACCATTGCATACCATTCGTCAAGCGTGTTCCCGTGCGCCTTTATCACCTTCAAGAAGTCTCTCATACTTATTTTTCTTCTCCTTCCTGTCCTGTCTTCTTCGATTGCCGGGAGCAATGACGCCTTGTCGCATATCTCTTCTATGTCTGCCCTTGAAAACCCCATTGTCGCCCTGGCAAGCCTCCCAAAGCTGATTCTTCCTATAGGCCTTTTTCTAGTATAATACATAAATTCCCACTTTCTTTCTTTATAACTCGGAGGCCCGATGTATATCGAATCGCCAAACCTCCTGCTTCTCTTTAACGCAGGGTCTATGTCCCATGGCTGGTTTGTCGCTCCTATTACGAATATTCCTTCCGGGTTCTCCTCAACTCCATCCATTTCTTGCAGGAATTGGTTTACTGCCATTCTCATGTAGCTTTGCTGCTCTCCAACAGATTCCCTCTTTGCCCCTAGCGCATCAAGCTCGTCAAAGAATATAATGCACGGCGCATTCTTTCTTGCCTGCTCGAATATAGAATGTATGTTCTTTTCGGTGTTTCCTGCATACATATCTACAATCTCGTTTATCCTTGCGATGATTACATTTGAATTTGTTTCTCCTGCAATGGCGTTTACAAGAAACGTCTTCCCGCAGCCTGGAGGTCCGTAGAAAAGTACGCCTGTGCCCAGCTTCTTTCCATACGCGCGCAGAAGCTCAGGCTTCTTTATTGCAAGGATTATCGTTGCATACATCTCTTCCTTTACTTTCTCCATGCCTACAATGTCTTCAAGCTTTATTTTTGACTTGTACCACTTGACCTTTCTAATCTGGCCCTCTTCTATGACTGTCTCCTCTTTGTTAGCCATCGCGCCTGCCGAGCTCTGGTACGCCAATCCTGAAATCTTGTCTATTATATTTTCATATTTCTTGCTATGTTCATCGCCTCTTGCCTTCTTCTCTGCTTCAACAAGTTTTGACTTTGCAAGCTCATAGTTCGGATTCTTCTCAAGCGATTTCTCATACCATGATACTGCCCCTTCGTAGTCTCCTTTATACTCGCAAATCATTCCCATAACGAAAGGAGCATCAAAGCTGTCAGGCTCAATCTCCATTACTTTTTCAACATCTTTCTCCGCTTCTTCATACATATCTTTTATTGCGTACGCCAGTGCTCTATTAAAGTAAGCGCTTGCATATTTCGGGTCTTTTTCTATCGCAGAAGTATATAGCTTTATTGCATTCTCAAAATCTCCGCTTTCAAACGCCTCTCCAGCTTTTTCGTATAGCTCTTTTGCTTCAGGAGTAGGCATGTGCCCCTTTTTTTCAGATTCCAAATAAAGGTCTGAAGCGCCGCTTTCCATATATTAAAAATATCAATTTGCTCATTTATATATCTTGTTTTTAATCGAAACCGATATAATTCTTTTTATTTATATAAGTTAGGTGTGTCAGTGGAGAAGGGGGCTGACAAAGAGTTCCTGCTTTCCATATTCATGATCTTGTTCAGCATCTTGTCAATAACTGCCTTCGCAATAACCAAGGGGAGCATTCTCTTCTTTGTCTTTGCCACGATAACAATTATAATAGGCCTTTACTTTTCCTTCATAGTTTCATCCCCAAAGAAAAAAACAAAGAGGAAAAGGTAGACTGTGTTTGCATATGAAGATTGTAATAATAGCAGAAAAGCCTAGCGTTGCCTCAAAGATTGCAAGGGCAGCAGGGGAAGGTAAGCTAGAATATAGGGCGTTGGAAGGGGTGAGGTATTACGAGATAGATGGAAAGGACAATATATATGTCCTTCCGGCAGCAGGCCACTTGTTTACATTGAAGCAGAAGAAGAAGGAGAGCAAGTTGCCTATATTTGACATAGAGTGGGAAGCCTCTTTCAAGGTCGACAAGAAAGCGCACTACACAAAGAAGTACCTTGACGTGATGGAAAGGATTGGCGCATCTTCTGATATTTTTGTAAATGCCTGCGATTACGATATAGAAGGAACAGTCATTGGGACAAACATCATAAAGTTCCTTCAGCATGGAGATGTGAACAAGGAAATAGACAAAGAGAAGACAAGAAGAATGAAATTTTCCACAACAACAATCACCGACTTGAAAAAGGCGTTCGAGTCTTTGAATCCTTTCGACGAATTTAACTTTTATGCAGGAGAAACAAGGCATATCATGGACTGGCTGTGGGGCATAAACCTTAGCAGGGCCCTTATGAATTCGATCTTTATTTACGGAAAGAGAAAAGTTATGAGTATAGGAAGGGTGCAGGGCCCTACGCTTGCGATGCTTGCCAAAAGGGAGAATGAAATCAAGAGTTTTGTACCTGAGCCTTATTGGAAAGTATACTTGGTCGCAAAAAACGTGAGGTTCGACAATGAAAAAGGCAAATTCGAAAAGAAAGAGGAGGCAGAAAGGGCGCTAGAGGCGAGCAAAAGCTCAAAGGTTGTCGTGGAGCGGACAGAGGAGAAAGACATGACTCTTCTTCCAATGCCACCTTTTGACCTTACTTCGCTTCAGCTTGAGGCAAGCAGGGTATTCGGAATAGACCCTAGCAGAACTCTTGCGATAGCGCAAAGGCTTTATGAAGAATCATACATATCATATCCAAGAACTTCTTCTCAGAAGCTTCCCTACTCTCTAAACCTGCCAAGGATTATAGAGCTTCTCTCAAAGATGAAAGAGTATTATGAAATAGCAAATAGGATAATTCTTGAGAAGAGGTTCAAGCCAAGGGAGGGAAAGAAGGAGGACGAAGCGCACCCTGCAATATACCCCACTGGGGAAGAGCCAAAGGGGCTGACCGAAGAAGAAAAACAGATATATGACTTGATTGCAAGAAGGTTTCTTTCATGCTTCTACCCTGGCGCGACGATAAATAGGAAAAGCGTCTGGGTAAGAGCAGGAGAAGAAATATACTCTGCAGCAGGCGCAAAGGTGAAAGATCAAGGATGGCTCTCTGCATACAAATTCTACTCTGTAAAAGAGACAGACCTGTCAATGTTTAAAACTGGAGAGCAGCTGAACGGCGAATTCTTCATCGAGGAGCTCAAGACAGAGCCGCCGAAAAGATATACAAAAGCAAGCCTAATAGCAGTTCTGGAAAAGAAGGGGCTTGGAACAAAGGCCACAAGGGCTGGCATAATAGATACGCTCTTCCAAAGGGGATACATAAAAGGGCACAATATAGAGGTCACTGAATTTGGAATGAAGGTATATGAAACGCTAAAAAGGTACTCTGAGAAGATACTTGACGAGAAGCTGACAAGGGAATTAGAAAGAGATATGGATTTTGTGATGAAAGGAAAGATGGAAGAGAGCGAGGTTATAGAAAAAGGCAAGAAGTTGATAAAGGAAATAATACAGGACTTTGAGAAGAATGAAAGCAAAATAGGCAAAGATCTAAGCCAGGGCCTCAAAGAAAGCGAGAAAAAGCAGTCGATAGGGAAGTGCCCGAAGTGCGGAGGCGATCTTGTATTAAGAAAGAGCAAAAAAGGCAGTATGTTTGTAGGTTGCTCCAACTGGCCCGAGTGCAGCAATACATACCCCCTTCCGCATAATTCTTTAATAAAACCTACAGGGAAGGTATGCCCTTTGTGCAAAACCCCGATAGTCAAGGTGTTTAGAAAAGGGAAAAAGGTATTCGAAATGGACCTAGACCCTAGCTGTTCATCAAAGAAGGAGTGGGCAAAGGATGGAAAGTGAAATAATAATAGGTTGCTGTGGCATAAGATTTTTCAATGCAAACAAGATTCTGGGGAGGGACTGGAAAAAGAGGTTTGCATCAAGGCTAGACGCCTACGCGAGCCTATTCTCTTCACTCGAGGAGGATTCGACTTTTTATTCAATACCTGGAAAGAGAGCTGAGGAGAACTGGAAGAAGGTGCATGACTCAAAGGGTCTTGAATTCATAATAAAGGCGCCTAAGGAGATCACGCACACCTATTCATTCAGAAAAGGCTCGGAGAAATACCTAAAAAAGATAGAAAGATTTTGTAGCGCAATAGGCTCAGATAAAATCCTATTCCAAACGCCTCCTTCTTTCGAGCCAAGCGAGGAGAATCTCGAAAACGCAGAAAGGATTCTCTCTTCTTGCAGGAGTGATGGCTTCTTTCCAATATTCGAACCAAGGGGCAGATGGCTAGCGCGCATAGAAGTAGCTGAGAAATTTTGCAAAAACCTTGCAATATTGTGCACAGATCCTTTGAGGAATCTCCATTCATTGAGGCAAGAATTCAATTATTTCAGGCTTCATGGATTCGGTAAGAAAATGGTTTATAGCTATAATTTTAGCGAAGCAGAATTGAGGAGGGTGCTTAAAATATTAGAAAAATATGGAAAGAGCTATGCAATGTTCAATAACACATATATGTATGAGAACGCACTGGAGCTAAAGAAGATTATGCATAAGCACCAAACAAAAAAATAAAAAATTACCTTTTTCTTCTTGACATTTTAGAAGATCTTGAAGGCCTAGAAGCCCTTGGAATTCTTCCCTCTCTGTTCATTTTTGACCTTGCCACGTAGCCGTCGGATCCCACATAATAGAGGTATCCTTCCTCCTTCTTAATTTTTTCGCTTCCGACTTTTGCCTTTCTGCCTTTTGGATTGTTCTTCATTGGTGCTCTCCATACGTAGCCGTCGGATCCCACATAATAGAGGTATCCTTCCTCCTTTTCAATCTTTTCGTTTCCAACTCTTTCTTTTCCAACTCTTCCAGCCATTCGATCACATTCATAATATTCAATGAAAAGCTTTTATATGTATTCTTTTTTGCCGAATGAGCTTTATTTGACAACTTTCGCGGAAAGTATATATTCTTGCTATTCAAATTTCATTTTATGATAGAAATAAGGAAATTCGAGGAAAAAGAGAGCGTAAAAGATTATGTGCTTATAGATGCATTCCCTGGAATAGGTCTCGTAGGGCCGATGGCAGGAAGCTACATGATAGAAAAGCTTGGAATGGAGTACATGGGCTACATCGCAAGCGAACTTTTCCCGCCTATTGCTGCAGTACACAACAGAAAGCCTATGTTTCCTGCGAGGCTTTACAAATACCAGAAATCAAAGCTGATTGTCGCAATCTCTGAATTTGCTATTCCTTCAAATGTCGTTTACCAACTTGCTGAAGAGATACTCTCCTTTTCGAGAAAGGAAGGGATAAGGAGCATTGTTTCTCTAGGCGGCATGCCTTCCTCAAGGCCAAGCGACGACGTGTTTATAACCTCTACGAGCGAGGAAACAATGAAAAAGGCCCTGGGGAGCGGGATAAAGCCGATAGAAGACGGCATCGTTGCTGGGGTAAATGCAGTGTTGCTCTCCTTGTCACCTGCATTTAATATCAATTCTACAAGCATACTCGTTGAGGTGAATCCCTTTGTCATGGACCCAAAATATGCAGAGATAGCAATAAAGGGCCTAAGCAAGATAATAGATATAAAAATAGACCTTGGAGATTTGGAAAAGGAGGCAAAAGAGGTGGAGGCAAAGGTAAGGGATATGCTGAAGAAAAGCAAAGAGTCTCATGAACATTACGACAAGGCAGTAAACGCCACAGGCCCTTCTATGTATGCTTGAATGCAGGGGTGGCAGAGCCTGGTCTGGCACATTGCCACAGAAAAATGCGCAGGACTTAAGATCCTGTGGCGAAGAGCCTTCGTGAGTTCAAATCTCACCCCCTGCAATTTGTATTGCTAAGGCTAGCCTGTCTTCTTCTGCTTTTTATGCTCCCAAAAGTTAAGTTTTTATTCCTTTCATTCAAAATTGTTGTGTATGAATTCCAATGGAAAGGTATTGCAAGGACAGTCTGCTTTGGAATATTTGACCACCTATGGTTGGGCAATCATAATAATCGGCGTTGTAATTTCTGCGCTTGTTTTTTTGGGCGTATTCAATCCTTCTTCATTGGTCTCGCAGCAATGCATATTTCCTGCAGGGTTTGTCTGCAATATCGGTTCGATGACTTCAAACGGAATTCTCACTTTTGCGCTTACTCAGGCTACAGGCTCCCCCATT
>JAVZOJ010000019.1:0-11131 GCA_038882355.1 Candidatus Micrarchaeaceae archaeon
ATGCCTATTGCGATATCTCCGAGAAACAATGAGATTCTTTTGCTTCAAATGGATGGCAACCTGACAATCGAGGAAGCCAAAAAGGCGATAGAAATGGTGAAAGAGGCTGGAAAAGAGATACACAAAGCACAAGTAAGGGCAGTAAAGGAAGGGTATGAGAAAATTTTAGAAAAATATGGGCTGATTTGATGAACATAAACACAAAAGACTACATACTTGAGCTTCTTGAGAAAGGAATGAGAGAAGACAAGAGAAAAATAGATGAATACAGAAAAATCGAAATAAGAAGCGGAATCATAGAGAACGCAGAAGGGTCTGCCGATGTAACGTTGGGAGACACTAGGGTGCTTACAGGAATAAAGATTGACGTTGGGGAGCCTATGCCAGACAAACCTGATGAAGGCAACCTTGTCACTTCTGCAGAGCTCCTTCCGCTGGCATCTACAGATTACGACGTTGGCCCTCCAAGCCCTGAGGCAATAGAGCTGGCAAGAGTCGTAGACAGAGGGATAAGGTCTGCGGAGGTTATAGACTTTCCTTCCTTATTCATAGAAGAAGGAAAAGTATGGAACGTCTTTCTGGACATTTATGTTCTCAATTATGATGGAAATCTTTTCGATGCAAGCTATTTGGCTTCTATGACTGCGCTTGCGAAGTGCAAGCTCCCAAAATATGAAGATGGAAAGGTAATAAGGGAAGATATGAAAAAGCTGAAAGCAAATAATATAGTCACTTCTTGTACATTCGCAAAAATTGGGAATACGCTGCTTCTAGACCCTTCTGGAGACGAAGAATACGTAATGAGCGGAAGGATTACAGTAGCAAACGATGAAAAGAAAATAAGGGCGATACAGAAAGGCCATGGAGGCTCTTTCCTTGTTTCTGAAATAGAGTACGCGCTTGAGAAGTCTTTCGAGAAATCAAAAGATTTAAGAAACATATTGAACAAAAACATAAGTGAATAAGATGGCCAATGCAAGCATAAGGTATGGCGCAAGCCTGAGAAAAAGGCAGAGAGACATAAGAGAGCAGAAGAGAAGCAGGTATATCTGCGATATGTGCGGGAAGAAGAGTGTAAGAAGGATTGGGACAGGAATGTGGAAGTGCATGTCGTGTGGCGCGACCTATGCAGGAGGCGCATATTCCTTCAAGACAGAGGCCGGAGAGATTTTGAGGAGGGCTTTGTCTTCAATAAAGGTAGAGTAAAATGGTAGATATACAATATAGGCCAATAAAAGAGCTAATAGTGCACGAAGTGATAGAATTATCATTAGAAGACCTTTTAAGGAGCAGGATAACGCCTGCGGGGAACATGCCCTTATATTGGTGCAATAAAATACTGTTTTCCTTTACAACCCTGCCCTTAGTAGATGATGTTCTAAAAGACTACCTCAACGGAAAGCTCCATTGGGCAGAAGTGCTTTATTGCAAGATGGAAGAGTATAAGGAAGAGATATCCCTAAATGATGAAGCGTATAAAGGGGAGCAGAGGTTCAGGGTGATAAATACAAATGTTTCTGAGGTTCACAGAGAGTTTACAAAGTGGCTTGCCAACAGGTGATAGTGTGCCTTACATCTGTATTAAATGCAAAAAGGAAATAAGCCAACTGCCAAAAGGATTTGTGAGATGTCCGTATTGCGGCTATAGGGTGCTGGCTAAGAAGAGGCCCAGTATAGCCAAAGAAGTCTCTACCGACTGACTTTTTCAGAGCCTACAATTATTGTATCTTTCCCTATTTTCTTCACTCTAGAAAACAGTATTCCGTTTTTGGCAAGGGCTTCCCTGGGATTTTTTGACCTTTTTAGCTCATCATAGCTGCAAAGAAGCAAATGTGATATTCTCTTTCCTTCAAAGTCTATTATCAAGGCCTTTACTTCTCCAAGCACCTTTCCGTCAAGGCTTATCACCTTTTTCCCATAAAGGTCAGAGACCCTTGGAATCCCCATCAACTCACCGCTCTTGCTTTCGATGAGGCAACCTTTAATATCTGACTTTGCGCCCGCTGCCATGCTTCTCCTTTTTCCCTTGTAAGGCTTTCATAAAGTTTGGCTATGTGTGGCATTGAGATTCCGTAATGGTCCTCCACAGTATGTAAGAATTTAATCTGCCCGTCTATGCCAAGATCAATGCTTATTGAGACCTCAAACCTGCCTCCAATTTCTGCATGGACCAGAGCATCACCATTTATTAATATGCAACAGATTGCCTTTTATGTGTTTGTAGCTGTGGGAAGAGAAGACGCAGAGACCACAAATATACATTGTTGATAAATCTGTTTGCCTAATTATCTATTGGTCATTTTCAATTATAACCCTCAATATCTTTTTTGACGCAAACACCTTGCTTACATATTCCTGAAGAGTTTTTATAAATGCAGATTTGTCTTTTTCAAGCTCCTTCAACTCTTCTTTGTCAAATAGCTGCTTGTTGTCTTCAATAAGTATTTCCATGTAAGAGTCAGAAAGGATAAAGTGCTTCGATCCGCAATACGAGCACAAGAAAATGGGTATTACTGGAACTTCTTCTATTTCATCTGCCCTTTTAAGGTCCAGTTCCCTCACCAGCTGGCGCTTTCCGCACTTTCTGCATTTCGCGTTTATCTTTATTCCTGAGTACTCTGACTCCATCTTCAGTACCTTTACCTTTCCGAATACCTTGCTGAATGCCTCATCTATCTCAGTTCCTTTAAGGTAAGATTGGTTTAGTATCTCTCCATGCTCGGTAAACTTTGTTATGAGCGATCCAAGCTTTGTTCTTTCAAACAGATAAAAGAATGGTGCATTCTCAGAGTAAATGACCTGCGTCAAAAGCCTCCTTCCATTCTCTGCTACAGAGACGCTAATCTCCTCCAAATTCACCATCCAATAGTGCCAATTCAACGTCGTCTTTAGTCACTTTAACCTCCCCTCCCTTTTTCTTAGCAATGCTCACTGCCTTTTTTGATATTTTTCTCAGCCTCTTATTCATTATGCTTGCAAGTAGGGATGCCGCGTCGTTTGTAAGCCTGACTCCAAATTCGGAAAGTACGAATTTCTTTATGTCTTTCTGCGATACGCTTGCCTTTTCAGCACTCAAGATCATCATCACACATCAGATATTCTTTTCATCACACATTATCTTTTAGCGAATCTGCTATTTATATCTTTTACCAATTTGGCTATAGATTCATATGCGTTGCCTTGCAATAGAGCGATGCTTTTGCATTGCAAAATAGCGCAAACGAGGGCATGAAAGAGAAATCAGAATGCGGAAAGGGCGAAAAGAGGCAATAAAGGGCATAGCAAAATCACCAAAAAGTTTCAAGAAAATTGGGCAATCAACCTCTAAATACAGTCCAAAACATTGACATAAACTGATTTATCGGCTAAAAAGCCAAAATATGCAAAGAGCTGCCGATGCTGAAGCCAAATCCGCAAGGTCTGCGCAGTTTTTGATTAATGCTTATATATTTTCTTTAACAAATTTATTATGTGAGCAAAATGCTCGAGTTAAACGAGTCAAATTTCGAAGAAGAGGTAATAAAGTCAAAGATTCCAGTAGTGATAGATTTCTGGGCAGAGTGGTGCGGTCCTTGCAGGGTTTATTCGCCGATCATAGAAGAGGTTTCTAAGGACTACGAAGGAAAAGTAAAGTTTGCAAGGTTGAATGTGGACGACAATCCTTCAATAGCAGAGAAGTATGAGATATCAGCGATACCGACTACTATGATATTTGAAAATGGCAAAGTAAAGTCAATGTCTATTGGAGCAGTGTCTAAAGAATCGCTGAAAAAGTGGATCGATAAAAATCTATGATAGAAATATATGAACTTTCTTGTCAGCTTTCCTCTTGGGGAGTTGTTAGCAAGGTCTATTGGAAAAAAGGATTCTGAGAACTCTGTCTCTATATTTTCAAGGAAGAAAGAGGGGGACATATTCACACTGCTCGCCCCTTCAGACCCAGAGGCAAAATTCTACGCGACGGCAGAATCCATAGAGTTAGGGCAAGTGATTGTAATACCTACCGATAAGGTGGACTCGCTTCTCGGCGAAGCGATCATAGGCGCTGCCCTTGAAGAAAAGCCAGTGATATTTACTGATGAAAATGAAATAGGCATGCTTATATCTTCAGGCGTGCTAAAAAATTACAAAATATGCAAAAAGGAAGAAATTTTGGAAAACGTAAAGACTTTTGCAAGGACTGAGAAGGGAGGGAGCACAAAGGTTGTAATAGACAGGGCATTTAAGATTACTGGAATAGGTACTGTAGCGCTGGGATTTGTAACCAAAGGAAAGTTGAGCAAGCACGACATACTGTATCACCCCTCTGGAAAGGAGATAAGCGTAAAGTCAATACAAGTATATGATGAAGACTTTGATTCTGTAGAAGAAGGGTCGAGGATTGGAATTTCCTTAAAAGGAGCGGAGCCCGAAGAGCTAGAAAGGGGCACGCTTCTTTCCTTTAACCACGTTCCATTCAAAAAGTCCTTCAATGCAGAAGTAAAGATGAGCGAGTTCTCGAAAGAAGAAATAAACAAAGACAGGCAATACCTTATTGTTAAAGGACTGTTTAAGTCAAATTGTAGGATTGAGAAGCAGGGAGACGCCTTCGAAATATTGTGCGAAAAGCCGATCCAGATAGAAGAAGGAGAAGGATTCCTTTTGCTTAGAGAGAGAAAGCCTAGAATATTTGCATCAGGATATGCGATATGACTCTTTCCATATTTTCCGGAATTTCTTCAAAAGCTTCTCTATTTCATCTTTCTTGTCAATAATCTCCCATGTTTCTATGTTCTTATGGGTTCCGTAAAAAGTAAGGTTCACAGATCCTACAATCGCAAGGTCTTCAGACATATAGAGCTTTGCATGGGTGAATTCTTTTGGCTCCCTCGCTTCTATATTCTTATTTGATGAGAAGGCCTTTCTTATCGACACCGCGAAAATTATCGATGCGAAAATAAGAATGTATGAATAGCCAAAATAAAGAGAGAAGAACATAACAGACAATGCAAATGCAGATAAGAAAACAAAGCTTTTGTTTATTCTGCCTTCTATAATTTTCTTTGCTTCTTTGCTCATATTGCTAGATATAATAAATATTCTTTTACCCTTCATACTGCATAAAAATTTTGCATAATATGGATCGATATATGGGCTTATTATGAAGATTCTTTTTCCATTCCTAATCAAAGTTTCTATGTCTTTATATGCGCCTTTTCCTACTTTTCTCATATGGATCTTCTTTGCTTTAAGTCGGTTATAAAAACACTCTCGTTTATAATTTAAATATGTTCAGATATTGGGAATTTGAAGACGAACCTTTCAAAGAGAAATTGAAAACTCTTTCTGTAAAAGAGATTGTAAGGTTCTTCTTCGAAGACGAGACAAAAGCATACAGATTTGCAAGGGCGCTCATAGAGGTAAAGAAGAATAATGGGTCTTTGAAGCTGAAAGACTGCAGCAAAGACCTTCCAGTATCTACCTGGAAAAGATACCTTGATGCAGGCGTAAGATTCGGCATATTGAAGCATGAAGGAGATATGTATAGTTTTACTGACAGATTTTCAAGGCCTTTAAAGAATTTCTCCCAATACATAAATGAGTGGATTTCTTCAGGCAAAGAGGAAGACCTTGATCTTATTTTTCCAAATGCGTTGAAAGGAAGAAGCTCCACAAGAGGAGGAAGAAAGAAGAAAGAAACGCAGTCGCCTCAGCCTAGCGAATAATTGACAAGCGTGCCGGCAGTATACCAGTTGATTTTGCTCAAATGGATATCTGTTATCGCCAAGTAATCGTACTTGTTTTGAATTGCTCCAACTACTTTCACAACTGCTTTTAGCTGGACAGTCTTGCATAAAAATGGAGCAAGAGATATGCTCTCATTGATAAGGTGTGACTGCGCGCTGCCATTTGAACTTATGTTGTATGTATTAAACCAATATGTAGCCAAAGGCTTTCCACTTTCTAATATTTGTAGGTATGCGCCTGCATAGTTTGGCGATATGAGCTTGAAATCAAGGTAAGGTTCGGTTACTTTAAAAGGCGAGGAAGTAAGGTTTCCAGAATACTGCACAATTCCTGGCTTGAAAGTTGTAGCCATAAATGGCGATTGCGGTTCATATCCATACCATGGATGGCTAAAGTATGTGCCGTTCTGGTTTGCCTCCGTGATATTCATTGGCGCGCTTCCAAATCCCAATCCAGTGACGTTCCAAAACTCATACGTGCCTGTAGAGAAGTTTCCATTAGGTATTGAGACGTTGACCTGCGAGGATATGCAGCTAGAGTAAATGATTGTTGTCGATGTTGAAGAGGTATTTGTCGTAGTTGTTGTAGTAGAAGACGTTGATGTGCTTTTGGCTGTGGTTGAAGGCAAAATGTGTAGTGTCGAAGAAGGCGAAGAAGTCTTTATCAATATGATTGCGACTACTATCAAGATTACCAATATTACTGCATATGCCAAGGCTCCTTTATGCAATTTATCACTTTCTTAATATTTGATCAAATAACATATATAAACTGTGCCAGTCTTCCGAGTTTTAGCCATTTGCCAATCAACATGGCAAAAGCGCAGCAATAGAATAAACTGGTATAAAATGACTAAACCCAGAACTTGTTAGATTGAGCGCGAAATCCTGAGTCTGGAGCACTCGCGCGCAATTCAAATCTAGTGGAAGAAAAAACATATTTATAGTTTGTGTCTATATATTATTGCCTAAAGCGGCCAGACAATTCGATTGGTGATTCACTGGGAAGCATACCTAGAAAGTGGAAGAAGAAAGGAAGAATGAGATGGAAATGGATAAAGAAAAGAAGGAGAAGGATGAAGAGGGCTCAGAAGAGAAGAGCCGGAAAGCTATAGCTAAAGGTTTGCAAGCGTTCTTGCTTGGTACCTTCCCATCGCTTCTATCTTTTTCATTCTCTTTATTGCTTCTTCACTTCTTTTCCATTTGTAGGCCTTTATGAAAATATTGAAATGCCTGCTTTTTAGGGACCTTTTCATTAGAAGAAGGTCTATGGCCATTTGCTCTATATCTTTTGTAATCTCTGCCAAACCAAAGTCTATTATGCATGGCGATTCGCCGATAATGATGTTTGCAGGGGTGTAATCTCCGTGCGCTATGCCAGATTCGTGGAGCTTGGCTAGCATGCTTCCACATTTATCGAGCCACTTCTCCTTTTCTTTCTCATCAAGGTCCTTAAGCAACTTCCCCTTTTCGAATGTCATTATTATGGTGAACTTACCCAAGGCGATAAGTCTTGGGACCTTTATGCCACTTTCAATAGCCCTATATAGGCAAACTGCCTCTCTCTTTGTCCTCCTCCTTCTTATCTCCTCATCAATTTCTTTTCTCCTGTATATCTTTCTGTGCCTTGTTTTCTTTATTACTTCTATCCCATCTATTTTTCCTTTATATATTTTCGCTTCTGCGCCTTCTGAAATAAGGAAGAACCTCACCTAATCGCCTCCAGAAATCTAAGTTCTAGCGCAAAGGATCTCATGCATATATCCTCATTACATGTGGTAAACTACCCCTCCTAACGGAAGGGGCTTTCAGCGAGATGTCAACATGGAACGCCGCTCCACAAAGCCTGAACATCTGTTATCAGAAAGCTTTGAGAGTCGGTTTACAGCGACTCCGCCATTGGAAAATCTGGAAGAAAAGGCTATTCCGACCCAACAGCGATTATTGCGTCAGGCAGCCTCATATCCTTTATCCATATCCAAAGGATATTTCATCAAATTTGTTTATGCAACAGCAAAACATTTACACTTATGCTCGCAATTCCTCCCACGCTTATGCATGGGCACCTTGCGAAGTGATTAGATGAAGCTCTGAATAGTATTGGTGCGCCTCATGCAGTCAACCAAAACTTTCTATTGGGAAGTTTAGTTTCTGGGCATCGGCAATGGCGCAGAATCTATTCTGTACTTTTGCTTTATGTCAAGGCTCTTTTCATCAAACCTGTAGCCAGATTCCAGAAGCTCTTCTCCAAGCAAAGCAATCATGGCCCCATTGTCTGAGTTGAACTCATCCCTCGCATATCCAAACTTGAAGCCATGCTCTTTGCACATAAGCGAAAGCATCTCTTTCAGCCTTTTGCTTTGTGCAACTCCTCCGCAGACGCATAGCTCTTTTTTATTTTCCAGGAGCATAGCCCTTTCTGTAGCTTCGCAAAGCATGGAGTAGGCAGTTTCTTGTATTGAGAAACAAAGGTCTCTTTTTTCATATTTCCCTATCTTCCCTTTTGCGCTCGTCAAAATTCCAGTAAAAGAGAATTCCAATCCTTTTACAACATATGGCATGGCCACATACCTCCCATTTTTGGCTTCTCTTTCGACACTACTCCCCCATGCTGGGTTAAGCCCAATGGCCCTTGCGAAATTATCCAGCATGTTTCCAACCCCTATGTCTAATGTTTCTCCGAGAACTCTGTATGTCATTGACTCAAAATCCTCTTTTATAATTTGAGAATTCCCTCCGCTCACATATAGGCCTATAGGGCTCTTTAAGGACCCTTCTTTCTTTGCTATTTCATAATGCGCAGCCGCATGGTTCACTGGTATTAAAGGAACCTTCAATTCTTTTGAGAGCACTTTTGCAAATAGAAAGCCAACAGACAGGCACGGCCCTATTCCTGGCCCTTTTGTATAACTTATTGCTTCAAGGTCTCTGGCTTTTACTTTTGCATTCTTTAAAGCTGCCTCTATGACCCTTTTTCCGTTTTCTATATGAAACTCGGCAACCTCAGAAGGGATCATCCCTTTTGTGCCTATCCTATACATTGCCTTCTCGTTTGCCAATATTTTCCCTTTGTCTACAATTCCTGCGCCGAATGTATGCGCGCTACTTTCTATACCCAATATCATATCCCCAATCTAGTCTTACGATAGCGAAATATTATTTTGCAGATTTGGCTTCAGCATCTTCTGCGTATTCTGTTCTGCTTAAGCCTATGCCTTTGCTCACGCATGTACTTCATGCCCTGAGTTGCATGCAAATCAAGCTGCTGCTTCTTAACCTGAGAATGCAACTGTTAAACAATTTTACTTTTCAACAGCAAACTATAAAATGCCTTCGCTCTCTTTGTGGCATGCCAGGATAATGCATATGAATCTATAGCCAAATGGCCTCTTAGAAAGGTATATAGATTTTTAAAAAGAATATCTTAATGTGAAATATTATTCTATTGAAGATGGGATAAAGATTGTAAAGGCAGCGAGGAGGGCCATAGAGCAGTATGTCAGCTCTACCAATTTCGACAGGGAGAAGATAGAAAAGAGCATAGAAAAGTTCAAAGAGCACCATGGCGTTTTTGTAACGATCGAGCATTACCCTACAAGGAACCTTAGAGGATGCATAGGATTTCCTATATCCAACAGGCCACTAAAAGAAGCGCTTATAGATGCTGCCATTGCCGCAGCGACTGAAGACCCAAGGTTTGTGCCTGTATCGCATATGGAAATCAACGATATTGTCGTAGAAGTGAGCATATTGTCGACTCCTGAGAAGATAGAGTTCAAGAGCCATGAAGAGCTTCCAAAAAAGGTTAAAGTTGGAAGGGACGGCTTGATTATGAGATACGGCTTCTATGAAGGATTGCTTCTTCCTCAGGTAGCAGTAGAAGAGAAGTGGAGTGCAGAAGAATATCTGGACAATCTTTCGCTAAAGGCAGGGCTGATGAGGAAAGCGTGGAAGAAAAGCGGGGTAGAGTTATACCGCTTCTCTTCACAAATATTCAGGGAATTCGCCCCCAACGAAGGAATAGAGGAAATAATTCTTGAGAATTTATGAGAATAATCTTTCTTGTAGATATGGACTATTTTTTTGCTGCTTGCGAAGAAGTAAGAAGGCCGGAAATAAGGGGCAAACCTGTTGCTGTTGGTGCAGATCCTAAAGCTGGGAAAGGAAGAGGGGTCGTGATGACTTGCAACTATGAAGCAAGGAAATATGGCATAAAGAGCGGAATGCCAGTCTCAAAAGCGTATTTCCTTTGCAAAGATTGCATATTCATAGAGCCAGATTTTGATTACTATGAAAGGACTTCTGGAAAGGTAATGGATATATTAAGGGGGTACGCCGATAAATTCGAGCAAGTAAGCATAGACGAAGCATATCTTGATGCATCGAATAGGCTAGGCAGTTATGAAGAAGCAGAAACATACGCAAAAAGGATAAAAGATAGGATTATGGAAGAACTTGGGCTTCCTTGCTCCATAGGGATAAGTTACAACAAGCTTCTTGCAAAGATGGCTTGCCAAGAGGCAAAGCCAAACGGAATAAAGATTGTAAGGGAGGGCGAGGGCAAAAAGTTCTTAGAAAATATGGACATAGGCGAACTTTATGGAGTCGGAAAAAAGATAAGGGAAAAACTAGAAAAGGAAGGCATAAAGACCATAGGCCAATTGGCAAAGAGCAATGTCATAGAGCTTGTAGAAAAATTTGGCAAATACGGAATAGAGCTATATAACTATTCAAATGGGATAGATGAGAGCGAAGTTGTAGAAAACTATGAAGTAAAATCAATAGGAAGGGAGTATACGTTTGAGAAAGACGAGGCAGACTTAAAAAATATAACTTCAAAATACCTTGAGCTTTGCGACGAGGCAATAAAGGAACTGAAGAGCAAAGGATTTGAATTTAAAACAGTCACAATAAAGGTAAGGTATTATGATTTCGAAGAGCACATAAAGAGCACAAGCATGGCAAGCCCTTCAGACTCTGAAGAAGCTGCAAGAAAGTGCATAAGTTCCCTTGTTAATGGAATAGAGAAAGGGAAGAAGGTGAGAAAGATAGGAGTAAGGTTTGGAGGCTTAGTAAAGGCGTTAGGCCAGAAAAAGCTCAGCCTATACTTCAGCTAAACATTTAGAAAGGGATATATATATGTTGAGTAAAAATAACTAATATGCCAAGCAGGTCTAGAAAATCAGAAAGCAAAGAAATGAAAATGGTTTATCTGCTCCTTTATGTGACAATAGCACTTTCATTAATCTCTGCGCTTTTGTCATCTTTCAACCTTTTGGCATTAAGGAAGATTTATTCGTCTTTGAACGGCTTCACCAACAGCTCTTTTAGCCATAAAAACACCTCAACAAACAGCTCTTTTGGCCATACGCTTTCAGGTATAGACGAGCCTTTAAATTCAACAT
>JAVZOJ010000020.1:0-10547 GCA_038882355.1 Candidatus Micrarchaeaceae archaeon
ATGAAATGTGTTTAAGTAAGCTACCCCTACCTAACGGAAGGGGCTTTCCATCAGTTGATTAGCATGTTGCACAGCAACATTGGGCAAACCAACTTCGCGTGGACGAAAGAGCCCGTTTACAAGGGCTCGCCTATTGGAAATCTGGAAGGGTTTATGGTCAGTAATATCCTTCCGCTCCGACAGCAAAATGTTTATGTTTATGCTCGCAATTCCTCCCACGCTTATGCATGGGCACCTTGCGAGGTGATTAGATGAAAGAAAAAAGCATTCAAGTAGGAAGGACGTTGACAAGAGCGCTGCTCAAGGAACAATTTGAGAGGTGGTGATTTTGAAAAAGTGCCTTGTTGCTGCAAGCATACCGATAGATATGGAAAAAAAGAAGGTTCTTCTTATAAAGCACAAAAAGCTAGAAGTATGGATATATCCTGGCGGACACCTTGAAGAAAACGAATTCCCAGAAGAATGCGCATTAAGGGAAACGAAAGAAGAGGTAGGAATTGGGGTAGAACTGTTTGGGGAAGACGAAGTGAATTATTCCGACAACGTTTCAAAAACAAGAATAAAGCCTTTCGCAATAGTAGAGGAGGATGTTCCATACAAAGACGGCCACCACCGCCATTGCGACTTCATATATCTCGCCTCTGTCAAGTCCAACGAGGTTTCGATAAACGAAAGAGAGGCGACAGACGTAGGCTGGTTTGGAGAAGAAGACATTGAAAACCTGAAGACTTTTGAGAACGTGAAGCAGATATTAAAGGCTGCATTCAATTCTCTATCTAAGTCATAGGCTTGACTCAAGCAGCCTCACCATCCTTCCCCTTGTATAAGCATCAGGGGAGATGGAATCTATAAGCCTAAGAACGTTCTCTTCTGAAATCTCGACCCTTGCTATCCTTAATATATTTGCTGCCTTTTTCAAGGCGATAGAAAAGAAGGAGTCAAGCAAACCATTGACCCTCTCTTCATTTGGCTCGATGTGCACCTCTTTTAGCAAAGTAGAGATTGTGTGTTTGTTGAAATTGAAGGAGTCAAGCGCAGAGATTGCAGCGAAAGCAAAGGCGATGTCTTCTTTGTCTGATATCTGTATTTTACTCTGACCTTCAAAAATCAACGCTTCCATGACCTCTTCAAGCCTGTCAAACTCATGAGTATAGTCCATATTTTCGGCATTTATGCCTTTATTCTCATTTTCTTTCTCACACTCCCAAAAAGCGCAGAGTTTAGAGATCCTTTCCTCATCTGCCTCTGCACCCAACAGAGATAGTATTTTTATAATCTCTTCCTCCTTTACCTCTGCGTCTGCGCTGGTGAGCAGCGCTATTATGTCATACGGCAACTTCGCCAAATGGTTGCTCACAATGCTTTCTATTGCTTCTTCGGCGAAATAATCGTTTAATTCCAGGTTAAGGCATTCAAGCATTTTAGCTAAAATTTCTCCGTCTATTCTCTTATTCGCTAATAAAAGGAGCTCTGCGCATTCTTGGTAGAGCTCTTTTTCTCCTCCTCCCTCGAATTCGTCTTCCGCATAATACCGTGACATCATCCCACCGCAAAGGCATGGGCTTCTTCATATGCATGGCATGTTTTTATTATCCTGATTTGCATGTTTTTGTTGGCTCCACGCTGTTTATATTCAATTTATGTTTATAAACCCATTGCATGCTGTCTCGCTTAATTCCATGCGAATTGCAGGTTTGCTGATCAGTCTGCTAAACAGATAAGTTTTTATATATTCATAATTCATTATTTATCCTGATAAAATGTCTAATGTAGATTATGTGGACCAAGGGGAACTCGTTAAGAGGATTGCAGAGATGCTGAAAGAGCTCAAAGTCCCTAAGCCAGATTATGTTGGAATGGTTAAGACAGGCATGAGCAGGGAGCGCGTCCCCTCGCAAGAAGACTTTTGGTACTTGAGGTGCGCATCAATCCTTAGGCAGACGTTTAAGAACAAGCAGATAGGGATAAGCAGGCTTAGAAACAAATATGGAGGCAGAAAAGGCCATAGGGTGAGAAGGCACCACAGATATAGGTCTGGAGGAAGCATAATAAAGGATGCTTTCGACGCATTGGAGAATTTGGGGTTTGTGAAAAAGACTGAAAAAGGAAGGGTGCTGACCCCAAAAGGCCAGTCCTTTATTGAAAATGCAGCAAAAAGCATGCTGAAAGAAGCAAACAACAAGTAAGAAAGATTGGTTTAAAAGATTTCAACGAGAATGATATACCATGAGCGAAGAGTCTGAAAGCAATGATGAAGAGATAAGGAGAATTATAGCAAATAGGATAAAGGAGCAGAAAGAAGAAGAGTATAGGAAGAAAATAGCAAGGGCGCATATGAGCCCAGAAGCCTATGAAAGGCTTATGAATGTAAAGGTTGCAAATTATGAATTGTATAAAAAGCTGTTGGAGCTAATAGTAAACCTTGCAGAGTCGAAGAGGATAGGAATAATAAATGATGCTGCATTGAAAGAGCTCCTTGAAAAGCTTACATATAAAAGGGAGCCAACAATTGAATTTAAGCATAAATAAGGTGGAAAAGCATGTCGAAGAAAAGCTTGAAGAAAAAGCTTATGTTGGGAAAGCAGCTTAAGAGGAACAGGAGGCTACCGCTTCTTGCCACCCTTAGGACGCATAGAAGGCTTCAATACAACTATTTTCAGAGAGACTGGAAGCACAGAAAGCTCAGGATAAAGGGAGTTTGAATGATAACCAAGATAAGGATAAACATCAGGAATAAGCTTGTAAAGATACACAGAAGCAGGAGGAGGAATGTAGCAATAAGAACGATAAGAGAATTGATTGCAAAGAGGACGAAGAGAAGCGCAGAAGATATAAAAATTTCCAACAAAGCAGCGAGATACATAAATCTTGCTGTGGCGAGGAGAATGGAGCCAATAGACATTTTTTTGTCTGAGCAAGACAACAAGCTCATAGCAAAGCTTGAAGAAGAGGCTAAAGAAGCAAAGGGAGAAGAGAAGAAAACAGAAGATAAGGGGGATGAGAATAAAGGCGGCGTGGTAAAGAGTGGGAATAATAAGGTGTAGAATTTTAGGAAACAGCTATGTCGGAGCATTCCTGGTACCCACAGACAAGTATGTGCTAGTAGCAAAAAGCTCCTCACAAAAAGAGAGGGATGAGATAGAGAGCGCGCTTGGGGTAAACGCAATAGGCGTAAGCATAGATGGAAGCGACTTGATCGGCATATATATAGCGGCTAATTCGAAAGGCGTGCTTCTCCCATTTTCGGCTAGGGAAGAAGAAGTAAAGAAAATAAAGGAAGAAACAGGAGGAGAGGTCAGGGTAATGAAGACAAAGCTAAATGCGCTAAGGTGCAACATACTTGCAAACGACAAATTGGGCTTGGTCAATGTAGACTTTACTAGAGAGGAGGTAAAAGAAATAGAAGACGTGCTTGACATTGAAGTTATAAAGAAGGAAATAGGAAATTACAAGACCCCTGGTGCAAATTGCATCATGACCAACAAAGGCTTTGTTGCAACGACCGCGGCAACCGATGAAGAAATGGAAGAAATTAGAAAGATTTTTCCAAATGCTGCACAGTCTACAGCAAATCTCGGTTCTAAAAGCATAGGGATTTGCTGCGCTGCAAATTCAAAAGGGCTTGTGGTAGGAGAGCTTACAACAGGCTATGAGCTTGGAAGAATCTCAGATGCGCTCATGCTTTAGGTGTCGCTTATGGCAAACGAAGAAGAGACCATTGCTTATCTCTCTGCGATGGAGAAGGAGTATGAAGAGGAGTATGGAAAAACCCTTCAAGACATAGCAAGGTACAATCAGCTTATAGAAGACCAAATTGGTGCAGAAAGATTTATAGAAAACTTCGAAAGATCTGAAGGAAAGGAAGTGCTCCTTCCTTTGGGAGAAGGAATACTCCTGCCTTCGCAGACGAAGAGAAGCGCGTTTATAATACATGTTGGAGGCAGCTATTATATAGAGGCAAACAAAGAAAAGGCATTGGCTATACTGAACCAGAATATCGCAAAGCTAAAAGAGTACGCAGAGAAGCTAGCGCTGCAGGCACAGGAGATAAGAAATGAAATAACGAAAATCGTTTACACATTGGGCATGCTCTCCAACCAGCGTGGAAAAAATGTTTGACATTCTTAAAAAAGGATTGAGGAAGGCAATAAAGTCCCTTTCAAGGGAAGAAAAGGAAAAAAGCGCAGAAGTAAGCATATCTACAAAGCTGAAAAGCAAAATCTCAGAGAAAGTAAAGCTCAATGAAAAAGACATCGAGAGGTTTGGCGAAGAGTTGAAGAAGAGCCTTATAGAGGCAGACACCAGCTATGAAGTAGCAGAAGAGGTTGAAGAAGAGTTAAAGAGGGAAATAGAACGCAAAGAATTCGATTCAAAAAATATAGAAGAGCAGGTTTGGAACTCATTGAAAGAGGAGTTGAAAAAAAAGTTCCTCGAAAAAGAGGGAAGGGACATATTGGATGAGATAAAGGCGAAACAAGGAGAATACGTAATCTTGTTTGTGGGGCCAAACGGCTCTGGGAAAACAACGACGATAGCGAAGTTGGCCAAGCTTTTAAAAGACAAAGGGATAAGCTCTGTGATAGCCGCATGCGACACGTTTAGGGCAGCAGCCATTGAACAGGTCCTTCAGCATGCGGAAAAAATAGGGGTAGAGGTGGTAAGAAGCAAATATGGCGCTGACCCTGCAAGCGTAGCCTATGATGCTATCGCCCATGCAAAGGCAAAGGGCATAAAGGTCGTGCTTATAGACACTGCAGGAAGGCAGGAGACAAACAGAAACCTTATCGAGGAAATGAGAAAAATAAGCAGAGTGGCCAAGCCAGACATAAAGATATTTGTAGGGGAGAGCATATCCGGAAATGCAATCGTAGAGCAAATAAAGGCGTTCAACGAAGCAATCGGAGTCGACGGAGTAATACTGACGAAAATGGACTGCGATTCAAAAGGCGGAGCAACGCTTTCAATACTTGCGTCTTCTCCTTCGCCCATATTGTTTATAGGAAATGGAGAAAGTTATGATGCAATAAAGAAATACGACCCTAACGAAGTCATAGGCTATATCTTTTCATCACCTCTTCCTTGAACTCCTCCTCTTTCTATAGAAAGCGAACAGGATTATCGCGAGAATCACTACCAATATAGCAACCGCACTCGAATAATTGGTGTTTTGCTTAGAGGCACTTACTGAAAGGTAGTACGTTTCTGAGCCTTGGAACATTTGGTTCTCTGCACCATTGGGCTGCTTCCATTCTTCAAAAACAGTAATTGGATAGCTCCCTGGAGTTGCCAACTTGTCTACGCTGACAAAGAAGGTAACATTCGCTGTGGAGTTCGGAGCAAGGTAGGAGACATATGCGTTTCCATCTTGAGGCGTTATTGGGTAGATGGTCTGGAGAGACAGACTTATTCCCTCGGCGGGTTCGTTGCCGATGTTCTTTATGAACACTGTTACTGGTGAATATGCAGCCCCTGGCAAAAGAAGGGCAGAACTGCCCGTAATATTGAAGATTGAAGAGTTTTCAAGGGCCACTGGTATTGATATGTTGTATGAGAATTTTTCCATATCTGCACTATAATACGAGACCTCGACCGGCAAATTCAAAGTTCCTGAGAATCTCTGAGGAGCTTGGACAAGCAAAGATGTTTGTACGCTCCCTTGCGGAGGTATATATCCGATGAATAGCCTTCCAAGAGAATTCTTCAACTTCAGATTTGAATTAGGAATGTATATGGAAACGTTCTTCGCAGGGCCTAGCCCAGAGTTCTCCACAGAAATCAGTATTGAAGAGTTATATCCTGGATAAAGCTCTGCAGGTTCAGATCCCAATGTGGCAATTTCTATCTGTGGAGGGTTTATCTCAAGGTTGAAAGGAACCTTTAGATTCTGCGTCTTTACGCTTCCTGAAGAGGTCTTGTAGTGGGCTGTTATGTTTATTTGGTATTCTCCGGAAGTTATGTTATATGGAAGGTATAGGGAGATTGGCAAAGAGTATGCCTGATAAAGGTTGCCAATTGTCAGATTGCTGCTTCCAACAATCCTCATCGGAGAAGCGTTTAACGATATGGAAAGATTGTAGAGGTTGCCATTCACTGGATTGATGGAAAGCTCCGCGTTTGCTATGCTTCCAGGTATGGGATTTCCCTCAACGCTCGCAGAGGCTGCAAGCGAAGCGTTGGAATACACATAGAAATATATTGGAAATACTGACTCGCCAGTCTCGTATGTGCTTGTGAACCCTGAAGAAACTTGCGTGTCATATGTTGCTTGGGCATATACTGCATATTCTCCCTGTGGAAGCGTAGATGGAACTTTCACATTTATAGAAAATTCATCGACGCCATAAGCGCCTACCAAACCTGCTCCTATGTTATATGGAAGCGCATATGAAACAGGTGATACCTGGATAGGGGAATTTGTGTAATAGTAGAAGTTCAGGTTATTTAGAGTGCCTGAATATGAATTGTATATTTGGAAATATATCGTAAAGTTTTCTCCTGCATATATTTTGCTTGGCATCTGTATGTTGGTTAAAGATATTGCATTCTCTATTGTTTGGGCAAAAGAAACGTTCGCAAGAACAACTGTCGCGAGAATTGCATAAAGTACTTTCATGCTATATTCACCTTAAACGTTTTCATGCATAAGGCAAATGCAAAGACATCAAAGGAGATTAAGACTGCCAAAGTTTCAGCAATGTAGTTTGAAGGAATAAACCCATTTATCATAACTCCTCTTATAGAGGTTACAGAATATGTAAGAGGGTTAAAGTTGGATACAAAGACCATCCAGGAAGGCATAAGGGATGTAGGGAAGAAGGCGCCACTTATAAACCACAAAGGCAGCGTTATTGAGTTTGCGAATATTGCAAAAGCATCTGGCCTATTGATTTTAGAAGCAAGTATAAGGCTTATTGCACTAAATCCTATGCTTGGAAGCGCAGCCAAGATAGTTATCCACAAAATACCAGCCGGCTCGCTCATCGCTATTGACACACCTAATGGTATAGAAAGCAAAAGAACCAAATAGACATAAACAAGCGATTGGATCAGCGTTGAAAGGACTTTCCCAGAGACATAGCCTGCTTTCGATAAAGGCGTTAGAAACAATGCTTTCAAGATTCCGAGCTGCTTCTCAAGTATAGTGCTGAACCCTGACCCAAATATTGAGCTAAATATGCAGATCAATATTATGATTCCGCCAACGAGGAATGTCGCATAGTTTACACTCCCTCCTGCGGTTGAGCTTATTGTGACTTGGCTTTGCACCGGGCTAAATTCAGCTTTTGAATCTAACTGCTCCACAGCGTTTTGAACAAAAGGAAACGCAGAGCTAACAAACTGATAGTTTGAAGACTTGTAATAAACTGCGACAGAATTAGGTCCAGGAAATGTAGGCTCTATTACAATCAAGAGCTCCACGCTCCCTGAATTCAGCATTGAGATCCCTTCATAATAGCTCGTCATTCCCTTTATGCTTAAAACTCCTCCTAGCTCAAGATTGTTTATTAGCCTTATGGCTTCATTGTTGTTTGCTAGGTTTACTATTGCTGTAGATATGTTGTGTGCAGAAAAGCCAAGATTGCCAAAAAACACAAGAATTACAATTGGAAATATGATGGCCCTTATCGTATTTACGACAATCCTACTTCTGAATATGAGCAGTTCTCTTTTTAAGATAACCATTGTGTCTTCAAGAAATGACAATCGGCTCACCTGTGGATATGAATCATGGAAAAGTTGGATTTCATTTCTCCTGTGCTGTCTCTAAGCGCGCTGCCAGTAATTTTGATAAATACATCGTCTAGCGTCGGAAGGTGCATCTCCAAATACAGAACCTCTATCTTGCTTTTATATAATGAGTTTAATAAGCTTGTCAATACCTTTGTAGGGTCTTTCTTTACAGGGAACCTTATTTTGTCTCCGCTTTTATATGGCTCTAAGCCAAGTTCTTTAATCAGCTTCATTGCCTTCTCGATGCTTTCATTTGCTACTGAGAGCTCCACAATCTCGCCTTCAGAGACTTGCTTTTTCAATTCAGAAGGCGTACCTATCGCCTTTATCTTTCCATGGTCTATAATTGCAATTCTGTCGCAAAGCTCATCTGCTTCCTCTAGGTATTGCGTAGTTATTATCGTAGTAACTCCCTTTTTCTGAAGGGATCTTATCTTGTTCCACATCTCTATTCTATTCTGCACATCCAACCCGGTTGTAGGCTCATCAAGTACGATAATTTTGGGTTTGTGAATCATGGCCCTGACAAGGTTAAGCCTCCTTTGCATGCCACCAGAAATAGCGCCAGCTTTCGCGTTTTTAAAATCAACCAGATTCGCTTCTCTAATGGCCTCTTCAACCGCCCTGTCCCTTTCTGCGCCTCTCATTCCAAAAAGCTCTGCAAATATCTCCAGATTCTCTTTCACAGAAAGGTCTGAATCTGCGATCGTCTCTTGTGTCATAAACCCGATAAGCTCCTTTACTCTTTCAGAGTTCTTTATTGCATCTATTCCTTCAACAAGTATGCTTCCAGAAGTTGGCTTCACTATCCCAATAATCATGTTTATCGTTGTTGTTTTCCCCGCACCGTTTGGCCCAAGGAGTCCGAATATTTCCCCTTTTTTGACTGAAAAAGATATAGAGTCTACTGCCACAAAGTTTCCGAAAGCTTTCTTCAAATTCTTTACCTCTATTGAATTTTCAGTCATGCTTATCCCATTATCTCCGATATTCTTTTCATCGCGTCCTTCCACGCTTCTTTTGCATGAAGGAACGATTCTTTACCGTGCTCTGTGATGCTATATAAAACTATAGCTCTGTTGTTTTTTATCTTTGTATTTGTTTTTACGTAGTTTGCTTCTTTAAGATATTTCAATGCATTGTAGACCCAATAGGTCATCTCTTCCCTGCTCTTGAAAATTTTCCTAATGAAGTCATACTCTGCAAGTCTTTTGACAAGAGCATAAGCATACCATTGCCTTCTGCTCAGCTCCTTCATTATCATCACTCTAAGAAGCAACATAATCACATATTCATTCATTTCTTTTTTCCTTTTCATCACATCAATTTTACTGATATTGTAAATTTACAATATTATTAAAAGTGAAAAAGCATAAAAAGGAATATGTATTGGCAAAGGAACAAATATAAATGGTTTTAAAGAAAAATAGTTATGATGAACATAGAAAGGCTTAGTGGAGTAAAGGCAAGAATAAAGAAAGAGGAGGGGATGAATACAAATGTAGATATATTTGCGACAGAGAAGCTGATAAGCGATATCAAGAAAGACAGAACTCTGCAACAAGCGATTAACGCTTCGAAGCTCCCCCACATAGCAGGAAATGTAGTCCTCATGCCTGACGCGCACGAGGGGTATGGGTTCCCTATAGGTGGAGTCATAGCTTTTGAAGAAAACGGAATTGTCTCCCCAGGAATTGTGGGCTTTGACATAAATTGTGGCATGAGGCTATTAAAAACAAGCCTTGAAACAGAGGAAATAAAAGATAAGAAAAAAGAGCTGGCGGAGGAGCTTTTCAAGGCAGTACCTAGCGGAGTGGGCAGCAGACTCAAATTAAGGCTTTCAGAAAAGGATTTGGAGGGCATAGCAGCTGAAGGCGCAGAATATATGATCAGTAAAGGGTTCGGCTCAGAAAAAGACAAAGAATTTATAGAAGAAGAAGGGCGCATGGAAGGCGCATTTGTTGAATATGTAAGCAGCACAGCCAAGAAAAGAGGCCTGGATGAACTGGGCACATTAGGCGCGGGCAACCACTTCCTTGAGGTCCAAAAGGTGGAGAAAATATATGATGAAAGAATCGCCAAAACTTACGGCTTGAAAGAAAACCAGGTAATAGTAATGTTTCACACAGGCTCTAGAGGCTTCGGCCACCAAGTATGCACAGACTATCTAATGAAGTTAAGAGAATATAGGAAAAGGAAGGGAATAGAAGTGCCTGACCCTGAATTGACATACGCATTTGTAGAAGATAAAGAGGCAGAAGAGTACTTGGGCGCGATGAGGTCCGCAATAAATTTTGCTTTTGCAAACAGACAAACAATAACCCACAACATAAGAAAAGTTTTCGAGAAGGTGTTTCGAAGAACTGAAGAAGAGCTTGGAATGGAGATTCTTTACGACCTTGCCCACAATATCGCAAAGCTTGAGGAACATACAGTAAACGGAAGCACAGCAAAAGTTTATGTGCATAGAAAGGGAGCAACAAGGGCGTTCCCGGAAGGGAGCGCACATATACCAAAAAAATATAGAAGCGTTGGCCAACCGATACTTATACCAGGTAGCATGGGAACATACAGCTATGTTCTGTGTGGGATGAAAGGATCCATGCAAGAAAGCTTTGGATCTGCCTGCCACGGCGCAGGAAGAGTGATGTCGAGGCACCAGGCATTGAGGCAGATACCTGCGGAGAGGACCTTTTCATCTCTTAGCTCTAAAGGCATAGAAATAAAGGTAAGGACAAAAAAGCTAATAAGTGAGGAAGCAGAATGGGCCTATAAAGACGTGGATGAAGTAGTAAAGATCGTCGAGATGTCAGGAA
>JAVZOJ010000021.1:0-10420 GCA_038882355.1 Candidatus Micrarchaeaceae archaeon
ATGCGCCCTTGTAAACGACCATTTGCGTCCAAGCGAGGTTGGTTTGCCCAATGTTGCTGTGCAACATGCTAATCAACTGATGGAAAGCCCCTTCCGTTAGGTAGGGCAGTTTACTCTTTGAATAAAGAAAGTCTTATATAGATTAAATATCATATAGGTTAGCGAGATAAAGCAAGGGTTACTTGCGTTTAGGTGAGAAAAATGGCAGAAAAGCCGCACATGAATATAATCTTCATAGGACACATAGACCATGGAAAGTCTACTACTGTAGGAAGACTGCTTTATGACACTGGAGCTATATCAGACCAAGACCTTAAAAAGATGAAAGAATTGACACAGCAGTACAACCAACCCACTCTGGAGTTTGCTTTTATCATGGACCAATTGAAGGAAGAAAGAGAAAGAGGAATAACGATAGATATAATGCACAGAGATTTTCAAACAAGCAAATACTACTTTACCATTATAGATGCTCCTGGCCACAGAGACTTCGTGAAGAATATGATAACAGGAGCAAGCCAGGCAGACGCAGCATTCCTGGTCATCTCTGCGCCTGACGGAATACAAGACCAAACAAGAGAGCACGCTTTCTTATGCAAGGTACTTGGAATAAATCAACTCATTGTAGGAGTAAACAAAATGGACATGGTAAATTTTGACGAGGCAAAGTTTGAAGACATCAAGTCAAAGGCTTCGGCGCTGCTCAAGTCAATAGGATATGACCCAACCAAGATTAACTTTATACCCTATTCAGCCCAGCTTGGAGAGAATGTATCAAAGAAGTCAGACAAAATGTCTTGGTATAAAGGGCCTACCATCTTAGATGCGCTTGATATGCTCTCAGTGCCTCAAAAGCCTATAGACAAGCCGCTGAGGATTCCAATACAAGATGTAAACACAGTGTCTGGTATAGGCACAGTCCCTGTAGGAGTTGTAGAGAGCGGAGTGCTAAAGCCAGGAGATACTGTCATTATAGCTCCTAAGAACATAAAGGGAGAAGTAAAGAGCATCGAGATGCACCACAAGCCTTTGAACCAGGCTGTTCCTGGAGATAATATAGGGTTTAACCTCAGGGGTGTTGAAAAGAAAGACATTTCTAGAGGAGATGTCGTAGGAGATTTGGCGCACCCTCCGACAGTGGTGCAAGAGTTCACTGCGTTGGTCACAGTAATAAACCATCCTACTGCTATAGCAGCAGGTTACACGCCAGTCTTCCACATACATACTGCAAACGTCGCTTCCACTTTCGCTGAATTGATAGAAAAGGTGGATCCAAGGACAAGAGAGACATTAGAGAAGAACCCTAAGTTCATAAAGAATGGAGATGTGGCAGTAGTAAAGATAAGGCCTTCAAGGCCGGTAGTCGTAGAGAAATTCAGCGACTTTCCGCCTCTAGGGAGGTTTGCTATCAGGGACATGGGAAGGACCATAGCGGCAGGGATTGTACAAGAGGTAACGCCTTTGAACAAGTGATTCTTTGATAGCAAAAGTAAAGCTGTATAGCAATGAAAAAGGAACTGTGAACCGCGTAGCTGGAAAAATCATAGAAATATCCAAAGCAAACGGCATAAAGTGCAAAGGCCCTGTGCCTCTTCCCACTGAGAGGCACATCGTGTCGACAAGAAGAACCCCTTGCGGAGATGGTTCTGATACAAGAGACAGATGGGAAATGAGAATTCACAAAATGATTGTGATATTGGAAGGAAACGACCAGGCAATGAGGCAGATTATGAGGGTGCCTGTGCCAGACACCGTAAAAATAGAAGTTCTGCTTTCATGACTCAAATGCCAAATGCGCAAACACTTTAGAGTCTTCCACCATGTTTTTTATCTCGCAGAATTCGTTCGGCTCATGAGCGACGTCATAGATAGTGGACCATACTGCTGCACTCATGCCTTTCTTTCTGAAGAAAGAGGCGCATGTGCCCCCGCCTATTCCTACGCATTTTGCGTCTATGCCTCTAATCCTCTTCAGCACATCTTTCAGCTTAGATACAACCTCAGCGCTTTCGCTTGTTGGCTCTGGGGCGTCCTCCCTTACATATGGCTCTATCGTTATCCTTGCGCCTTTTAAAGCCTCGCCCTTTGCTAGCTCGTTTAGCTCATCGATAATCTCGTCTATGCTGTATTTTGGAAGTATCCTGCAATCCATATATGCCACCTCGATTCCTGGTATTATGTTTACGCTGTCTACATTCTTTTCGTGCTTTGTCATTTCAAATGTCGATCCTGTTCCAAAAGGAGGGTACTTATATCCATACTTTTTATTCAGGAGCTCATCTGCCTTTGAAAGAAAGCTTATCATGTGCCTAAATGCGTTGATTCCCTTCTCAGGAGTGCTTCCGTGAGCCTGCTTTCCCTCCACCTTTATCTTAAGCCAAAGTATGCTCTTTTCAGCAATCTCTATCTCATCCCCTCTTTCGTTTCCCCAGTCTGGTACAAGTACCATATCGTCTTTTCCAAAGATTCCCTCTTCTATGAGCTTTGAGATTCCATATTTGCTTCCAAGCTCCTCGTCCGCCACAAGCGCCACGCCTATATTCTCCAGGCTCTCCCCTTCTTCCCTCAAAGCCCTAAGCGCATACATTGCTCCTACTACTGACTGGCCGTTATCGCATGCTCCCCTCCCGTATATTCTTCCATCCTCTACCTTTGCTTCGAAAGGATTGGATTTCCACAGGTCAAGGTTTCCTGGAGATACTGTATCTATATGGCAAACAATCCAGAGCTTTCTCTTGTTTCCTGAGCTTACCACTATATTGGACCTTTTTGCACCATGTTCGTCTATATAATCGAACCTTCTTGGGTCAAATCCCCATGACCTCAGCACCCTTTCAAGAAAGTCTGCGCGCTTTGATTCTCCTTCTCCTCCGCTCTCAGGAGATATTGCCGGTGTAGAAATCATTTCTTTGAGCGTATTCACCATATCTTTTTCATAAGACTCAATTCTTTTATCCACGCTTTCACGCATGTTAAGAAAAAACAGTTAAAGAAATATATCTCTTTTCTTTAGCCTTTTAACCCAGCGAGCGTGAATTACCTTGACTTGGCAAAGGATGAAAGCGAGCATTGCCATTTAAGCGATAAGCCCCAAAGTTGCAGATGTGGCATAAGCCACTTCAGCAAGGGCGGGTAGTTCACTGCCTCTATAATATCCTGCGCCTTATTTACTGTTAGTAAATTTTTTTCTGCAAATATTTATATAAGCACGCATTTACACTTTACCAAGATGAGAAATATAAAAGTCCACTACTCCAGCCATCCACTCCATTCAGAAAGAAAGGTGGAGTATGTGGAAAGGAAGGGTATAGGTCACCCTGACAGCCTCATAGATGGGATTGTAGATTTCACAAGCAACCTGTTGTGCAGGAATTATATAGAGGAGTTCGGTACGGTTCTTCATCACAATGTAGACAAAGGCCTTATCATAGGCGGGGAGTCAAGGGTGGGATTTGGATATGGAAAGATTGTCAAAAAGATAGAGGTAATAGTGGCAGGCAGGGCTACGTCTTATGCAGAGGGGAAGAAAATAGACGTTGATGAAATAGCGAAGAATGCAGCAGAGGTGTACTTGTCTAAAAATACAAGGTTTCTTGATGTGAATAAAGAGGTAAAGATTTATTCAAAGATAAGAAGGGGAAGCGGAGACCTTGTAAACCTGTTTCATAGAGGAAAAGACGTGCCTCTGGCAAATGACACTTCATTTGGATTAGGATTTGCACCCCTTACAAAACTGGAGTCTTTGGTTTTAAATACTGAAAAGTACTTGAATAGCAAAGGCTATAAAAGGAGAAGGCCAGAGGTTGGGGAAGACATAAAGGTCATGGGATTAAGAGAGGGCGAAAGGTTTCACCTTACTGTTGCGATCGCGTTCGTATCTAGGCTTGTTTACAGTGAGAAGGACTATTTGGAGAAGGTTGAGAGAGTAAAGGAAGACATTAAGAAGTTTGCAGAGAAAAGCGAAGGGGTAGAAGCAGAAGTGGGAGTAAATACTGGAGACCATATAGAGAGCGGAAGCGCATACATAACAAAAAGCGGACTAAGCTGCGAAGCTGGAGATGACGGAAGCGTGGGAAGGGGGAATAGAGTAAATGGCCTTATTACGCCTTTTAGGCATATGAGCCTAGAGGCAGCTGCAGGAAAGAATCCTATAAGCCATATAGGAAAGATATACAACATAATTTCTAGAGAGCTCTCGAAGGACATTGTAGAAAGGGTAGAAGGGGTGGATGAATGCAATGTTGGAATCTTGTCGCAGATAGGGAAGCCCATAGATCAGCCCCATAACCTGTCTGTAGAGATAAAAGGCAAGATGGACAAGAGAAGCATAGAGAAAGCAAAGATTGAAGCAGAGAAGATTAGCAATGAATGGCTAGACAAGATAAAAGAAATCACTGAGCAGATTGCCCTCGGAAGATTCTCTACTTTTTAACCCAGCGAGCGTGAAGTAACATTGACTTGGCAAGGGATAGTTCGCTCAAGCATAAACTTGTGAGCAGGGATTAGTTTTACCACGCCGCCTCAAAAATTTGCCTCAGCTTCATCGCGCTTCGTCGAACGAGAAGAACAGAATTCTGTGGCATCGATCCTTCATTAAGTAGGTCGCTTATCAGTTGGTACATTATTGTGGATTTGCCTGCCCTCCTAAGACCGATCAAAGCCAGTATAACTGCTTGCCAGCCTCCTTTTATTTCGTTGTAAATATATCACCTGAATGGCAGGGCCAGCTCAGGGTTAACCATCCTGCTGTTACCTGTAGTTAAGCTCTATCTCTTTGAGGCCAAAGAGCAAAACACGCTACTTCTTCGCGGCTTTTTCATTTCCTCATTAGGGCTAAGCTGCCAATCCAGAGATCAATCAAATAATGCATCGATCTTTTGTCCTTTATTATACAAAGCAGCATGAAAAACTTTTTATATTAATTGGTAGAAAAATATACTTAGGTGAAATTCTTCTTATGAAGATGGGCGACATAAAGAAAATGAGCAATGAGGAGTTGAAGGGTGCTCTTGAAAAAATAAGGTTTGAGTTGCAAGTAGAAGAAAGAAAGATTGCTTCTACAGGTGTTGCAAGCAAGAAAATAAGCAGAAGAGCCATGAGGAAGAGCATTGCAAGAATGCTGACAGTTCTAAGAGAGAGGGGTGTCAAGGCTTAATGCCAGGAATTTGCCCAAGATGCGGGTTGCCATTAGAGATATGCGTCTGTGAGACGCTCCAAAAAGAAGGATTAAAGAGGATAAAAATCTACTCGGAGAAAAGAAAGTTCAACAGGATAGTAACGATCGTTGAGGGTCTTGATGGAGAAGAGCTCGAGAAGACAGCAAAGGAGTTGAAAAAGCTTCTAGCTACAGGAGGCACATACAAGAACGGGGTAATAGAGCTTCAAGGAGACCACAAGGATGCAGTGAAAAAGGCGCTTCTAAAGATAGGATACAGCGAAGAGAGCATAGAGTCTATCTGATTGCAGCTTATACATAAGTAAGCCAGTGCTCAAATTCTTTATCTCTTCCCCTTACTATATTTTCATACTTTTCTTGGAGAATGCGTGTTAAGTTTCCTACCTTTCCTTTTCCAACCTTCCTTCCGTCAATCTCTATTATTGGAGTTATCTCTGCAGCAGTGCCGCAGAAGAACACCTCGTCGCAGTAGTAGAGCTCTTCCCTATGCACCTCCCTCTTCTCCACCTCGATGCCCATGCTGCCTGCAATTTGAATTATTGAATCCCTTGTTATTCCCATAAGTATGTCTGCGCTTTTCGAAGGAGTTACAAGCCTGCCATCTTCCACCAAGAATATATTCTCTCCAGGTCCCTCTGCAACGTAGCCGTCTATAGAAAGCATTATCGCTTCATCAGAGCCAGCGTCTTGCGCTTCTATCGAAGCGATTATTGAGTTTACGTAATTTCCGCTTGCTTTCGCCTCTGGAGGGAGTATCAGCGAGTTTATTCTATGCCATGATGAGACCTTGCATTTTATGCCCTCATTCTTGCCTTCAAAGTATTTCTTGAATGGAACGGCAGCTATGGCCGCAGAAGCCTTCTTTCCTTTTACGCTGAGCCCTATATTGATGTCATTATAAAATGCAAAGGGCCTTATGTAGCAATCTTTCAGCTTATTCTTTTTTACCAGCTCCAATATTGCATTCTCAAATTCTTCTTTGCCATAATTTACCGGCATTTTGTATATTTTGATTGAGTTAACAAACCTCTCCAAGTGGTCGCTCAGCCTAAATATTGCTGTTTTTCCTCCTGCCTCATAGCCTCTTATTCCTTCAAATAGTCCGCTTCCGTACTGGAGCGAATGCGTCAGTATGTGGACTTTTGCCTTTGAGAATTCGACAAACTTTCCATCAAACCATACGTACTGCATAGAAATATTTGCATGGAAAAAAATAAAAACTGAAACTGCAAAGTAATTAACATGATGCTTTTATTCTTTATGACTTTTGTGCATCTCTTTCTTTCTTATGCCCCATACCTAAAAATAGAAAACCCTGTCAATGCGACTTTGTATAATGGCAATACAGTATATATAGGAAGCGTATCCCCTGGAGGTTCTTTCTACATTGTTGCGTCAGCCAACACCACAAACTATACGGGCTACAAGGTAAATATCGGTTGGAACGAGTTCGAAGCAAAAAGCCTTCCAAATGGGTGGTTCTCTGCTCCTACAAGCCTTTATTCCAATCCTATGAAACTAAGGATAACTGTAGGGAATAATACGAGTTATGGAATCTACAATATAACGCTAGAGGCAATAAACGTCGGCAATTATTCGAGGATTGGAAACATAACGATACACGCCCTTGTGAATGTAAGCAGCAAGGTGTTCAATATTTCTGTGGAGAAAAACGTTGTAGATTCGCGCATAGGAATTCCCGCAAACGTGGTTGTAAAGATAAGAAACAACGGAATGGCAGATGAGCCCTTTGTCATATATTCAAGGAGCCTGCCTTCTTTTCAAAAGAACCTCACTGTTGTCTCGATAAGCAATTCCACCGGCACGTTCAACTATACTGTTGAGGAGTACTACAATGGGGTATATAACTTCACATTGTTTGTAAATGGGACCTTTAGTCCCTATGTGAGGAAGAGCTTTAGAGAGGTACTTTTCATAGAGCCAAGCTTTGAGACCGACATTGCTTCTTTCGGATACGGAATACCCATATTTCCTCCATACTTCACCCCAATCTATGCCCTTATCTATTTGATCCAAAAGATTCTTCGCTGAAAGAAGCCTATTTATTGATTTTTTACCTAAATTATAAAAGGCCTTTTTATGAAAGATAGGGGAAAGGTTGTGTTAGCTGAAGCAGAAACATTAGAAGACCTGTGCAGGCTCTCCAGCAGCTTCGACTCAAACTCTGAGCCTTTATTCTATGATGAAAGCAAAGGCATGTTTTACTTTTTTGTTGAAAGGTCTCAAAGTGCAGCTCTTGCAATCGCGGTAAAAAAGAGGTTCAATGGCGGAAAGCTCATCTATTCTCCAGGCACTACAGAAAGAGAAGAGAAAGCCTTGTTTTCAGATGAAGAGAGAGAAGGGTTTATGGAGATAAATGTTATAAGATTTAAGTCCACCAACTTTCAAGAGAAGAAAAGCTTCAATGCAGAAGCGATAGAGGTGGTAAATCCAGAATCGCTCTTGAAAGAAGCCATAAGGAGAGGGGCGATGAACGAGACAATACTCCATCTTTATTCATTCACTATTAATAAGAGAAGAGCCATAGGCTCTTTTGAGATCATGGAAGGCTCTGAAAAGGAAAGGCCAGTCTTTCTTTACTCCTTTCTTGATTTGGCTGAGCCGATGCCCTATGCAAGGTACGACTACTCAAGCAAAAAGATAGAGTTCTCTTACAACACAGGAGAGCATAATTATCTTTATGCAAAAATAATTAATCTAAAGCGCATGCCCATAGCTTGGAAATGAGGTGGTAATTATGGAAAACGTAATAATTATTGGTTCTGGGCCTGCAGGATTGTCTGCTGCAATATACTGCGCAAGGGAAGGATTTTCGCCCCTCGTCGTGGCAGGCTCTGTGCCAGGCGGCCAATTGTTGCTCACAACAACAGTAGAGAACATGCCTGGCTTCCCAGAAGGAATAGAAGGACCGGCGCTTATAGAACTGCTGAGAAAGCAGGCGGAGAAATTTGGGGCCAGATTCATACAGGAAGATGCAAAAGATGTGGATTTTGCCTCAAGGCCCTTTAAAGTATATACTGAATCTGGCTTATATGAGGCAAAAACAATTATTATAGCAACCGGCGCAAATCCAAAAATGCTGGGAATTTCTTCAGAGAGCAAGTTTGTTGGAAAAGGGCTGAGCACGTGCGCAACGTGCGACGGGCCTTTGTTCAAGAATAGCAAAAACCTTGTTGTAGTAGGAGGGGGAGACACCGCAATGGAGGACTCGCTGTTTTTGACTAGGTTCTCTGAAAGCGTAACAATAGTCCACAGGAGAGATTCTTTCAGGGCAAGCAAGGTGATGCAGGAAAGGGTGTTGAACAACAAGAAAATAAAGGTTGAATGGAATAGCGTAGTAGAGGAAATTCTGGGAGATGAACATGTAAAAGGGGTTAGAATAAGGAACGTTGCCAGTGGCCAAACAAAAGATATCGATGCAAATGGCGTATTCCTTGCCATCGGTCACGAGCCAAATACAAAGATATTCAAAGGGAAGCTAGACCTCGATGAAGAAGGGTATATAATAACCAAGGAAGAAGTGCTGACAGGCATAGAGGGGGTATTTGTGGCAGGAGACGTTGCTGACAAAAAGTATAGGCAGGCAGGTACTGCTGCAGGAAGCGGCATAAAGGCCGCGCTTATGGTAAGGGAGTATTTCCAAAAAGAAGCCAAAATGGGCCCGTAACTCAGCTTGGCTAGAGTGGCTGGCTTTTAACCAGCAAGTCGTGGGTTCAAATCCCACCGGGCCCGCTCTGCAACCTCTCCTTCAAGCTCTTTGGTGGAATTTCCTCACTGGAAACCTTGAGCATTTTTCGACAAGGACAAGCTTCAAATCTTGGAAACAGGCAAGGTAAATAAAGTTAATCTTCATTATAATAATGTTTCTATGTTATCGAATCCAAAAGGCTTTGATGACAAAGATCCAAGCGATTCCATAAGGTACTACGAAGCAATAGAGACAGTCAGGAAAGTATATGAGAGGTTTGGCTTTTATCCTTTATATACCCCTGCTGTAGAGTATAAAGACGTGCTCTCTGCAAAGGTTTATGGAGAAGAAAATCAAAAAGAGCGGTTTGACATAGAAGGAGAGGACTTTTCTTTAAGGTACGACCTTACGGTTCCTATGGCAAGATATGTTGCAATGAGGAAGGACATAAAGCTTCCATTCAAGAGATACCAAATAGCGCAGGTTTGGAGGAAAGAGGAGCCACAGCTGCTGCGAACAAGAGAGTTTACACAAGCAGACGTAGATATTGTGGGAAGCGAGAGCACATATGCAGAATTAGAATGCATGTTCGCAAGCCTTATTGCACTTGAAGAGTTGGGAATAGAGGAATACAAGATACTTATTAATTCTAGGCAGATTGCAACTTCTTTATTAGATTCGTTTGGGGTAGAAAAAAGCCTACAAGTACAATCTCTTAGAATCATAGATAAAGCAAGCAAGATAGGCGAGAGCGCAGCAGTGGAGCAGATGAATGCGCTATTGAAAGATGCAAAGAAGGCAGAGGAGATCATTGATTTTATATTCAGGCCTGAAGAAGAAAAGCTAGAAAAGGTCAGCGCAAAAATAGGAAATCCAAAAGATGCAGAAAAAGTGAGGTGGGTTATTGACAAGCTAAACGATTTGGGTATAAATGGAGAAGCGTTGTTTGATCCGTCGCTTGTAAGAGGCCTGGATTACTATACGGGCATCGTTTGGGAGTTCAAATATTACAAGGAAAAAGGCCCTCTTCCATCAATAGGCGGAGGCGGAAGGTATGACAATCTCATAGGCACGTTGTCTGGAAGAAAGATCCCTGCTGTAGGAAGCTCCCTTGGAATCGACAGGATACTTGGATTGAACAGGGAGAACGGAAAGAAGACATTGTCGAAGGTTTTTGTCGCTTATATCGAAGGGAGCGAAGAATATGCATACAGTATAGCGAAAAAGATGAGAGAGGCAGGAATCAACGTTGACTTTGCCCTCAAGTCACAAAGCATATCCAAGCATTTGGATTATGCGAATTGGCTAGGCATCGATTATGTAGTCATAGTAGGGGAGAAAGAAGAAAAAGAGGGGAAGATTACGCTAAGGGACATGAAAAAAGGCAGTGAAGAGCTGCTAGGAATAAATGAGGCAATAGAATTGTTAGGGTGATCTTGTGAAAAAGGATAAAGTCAAAGAAGTAACTGAAGAAGCCATAAAAAACGGAGGAATCCTTGCTAGAATGTACTTTGACATGCAAAGCGAGAAAAGGG
>JAVZOJ010000022.1:0-10387 GCA_038882355.1 Candidatus Micrarchaeaceae archaeon
TAAACGGAGAAGGAATCACAAAATACCATATAGAGAAAGATTCGAAAGGGTGGATGACGTTTAAGTGGTTCTTGGAAGAAGAGAAGTTTTTCGAATTTGCAGAAAAAGCCACGAAAAATAAAAGAGAAAAAGAAGAAGATTCACTATATCCTGACTGTAACGACTTCTTCTATTGCGAAAACTGCTACGAAGAACAGAAAGTGGTGTTTCCTTTTGACACTGCATTCGAGTATAATTTTAGATGCGAATGCGGGAGAACCCTCTCTGTAATGAGCAAAGACAAAGTAAGGGAGATATTTTCGAAAAGCAAAGCGAGATAGGGCAGCCAGGAGTGCCCGCCGGGCTCATAACCCGGAGGTCGGTGGTTCAAATCCACCTCTCGCTAACCCTTCAATTCCACTATTTTTGTCTTTCTTTGTCTTTCGAAGGAACGGTAAAAAATAATATGTTGTTTGTTTAATTAAATTACATATATAAAAAATGGCTCTGAATAGTGGAATTGTGGGGTCATGGACGTAGCCGGAACAGCAGCTTATTTGATGGGTATTCTCAAACAGGAAAAGTCTACTGGAGAGCTGCTTTCGCTCGATAGCGACTTTTATTCGTCTTTCGACTTAAAAGGAGCAACTGAAGAAGAAAGAAAGAACATAGAATACCTTTTGCAGCTAATAAAAGAGAAGAGGCTTCAAAAGATCCTTGTTTATATTGCTTATAATAAGCCACTGCCAGGCACAGTTCCGAAAGAAGAAGAAAGCTTATATAACAGAATTGTGGAAATAATTAAAGAAAACAGAGGAAGCGAGAAAAGGATAAAAAGGATAAAAGTCATAAAAGATGTTCCTGAGATTGTCGTTCCCTCAGGAGAAAAGATAGGCCCTTTCTCAAAAGGTCAAATAATAGAATTGGAAGAAAAGCTTGCAGATTTTGCCATAGAAAGCAAGTTCTGCGAAGCGATGTGATGGTGATCTTGTGAAGATAAACAAAGAAATAAACACATATTGCCCATATTGCAATAAACACACGCCGCATACTGTCAGGCTTGCGTCTAGAGGCCCTCAGAGAGGATTGAGCAAAGGTACAAGAAGACACGAAAGAGCAATAAAAGGATATGTAGGAAGCGTTGAACCAAAGCCTTCAAACAAAAAATTGGGCAAGAAACAAAAGGCAGTACTGGAGTGCAAAGTCTGCAAAAAGTCAGTAGAGAGGGTCTTTGGTATGAGGACTAGAAAGAAGCTAGAAATAAAGAGGTGACTCCCCTGCTTATTAGAAAAGAAATGCCTGACGAGGGTGAACTTGTCATTATAAGAATAGAGAAAGTCATGAAATTCGGCGCTTATTGCAAACTGTTGGAATATAACATAGATGCGTATTTGCCAATAGCCGAAGTCTCTTCTGGCTGGATTAAAAATATACATGAATTTATAAAAGAAGGCCAAACACATATTGCAAAGGTCATATTCTCAGACAAAACGAAGAAGGCAGTTGACGTTTCATTGAAAAGGGTCTCTCAAAGAGAGAAAAAGGAAAAGAGCGAAGAGTATGAGATAGAAAACAAATCAGAAAAACTTTTCGAACAGGCCCTCACTCAGATCGGAGAAAAAGATAAGAAAAGCTACTATGCAAATCTCCTTTCAAAAAAATACAGCTACTATTATGAAGTAATTGATGCAGTAACAAAGGGCGAAGATGTATTTTCAAAGAAGGCACCCTCTTTGCTTCAGGCTCTGAAGGATTTGGCGAGCAAGAGCATAAAGCCGAAGATGTATGAAGTGCAGTATAAGCTTAAAATTTCCAGCAATTCTGGAAACGGAATCTATGATATAAAGAAAATACTTACAGAAATTGGTAAAGAAGGAATAGAAGTCATTTATACAGGCGCGCCCAATTATTTGTTGAAAGCCCAAGGGCCGAGCTATGAAGATGCTGAAAGAACGGTCAGGAAAGCAGTGGAAAACGCAGAGAAAGAAGCGAAAGAAAAGAAGATGGAGCTGAGCATTACGAAATAATATTTAAAGGCAAACTGGGTAAATATTTACATGGAAAGAACAAGAATATTTTTTAATAAAGAAGCGAAACTCAAAGAACCTATTCTTATTGTAGGTTTGCCAGGAGTCGGGAGCGTAGGGGCTTTGGTAGGAGATAAGCTGAGGAGGGAGCTAAAGTCAAAACTCTTTGCAACTATCTATTCGCCTCATTTCTTGCCACAGGTGCTAATTTCGCAAAGCGGCAAGGTTAGGCTTGTAAGCAACAGACTATACTGCGCAGAAGTAAATGGCAGGAGCATATTAATTCTCGTAGGGGACATGCAAGCGGGGACACCAGAGGGATATTATGAAGTCAGTGAGAGAATTATTAGATTTTTCAAGAGATTGGGAGGAAGAGAGGCATATGCTATCGGAGGGTATGGCATAGACAACAAAGTTGTGAAGAACCCTAAAGTGTATGGCGCAGCAAACGACGGCGAGATGATCAACAAATTAAAGAAATATGGCGTAATTTTTGGAGAGCAAAGGGGTCCGATCTGGGGCTCTGTCGGTTTAATTGTTGCGATGGCAAAGTGGTATGGCATAAAAGGCGCATGCATATTGGGAGAGACTGGCCTTCTTGATGTAGATGCCAATTCAGCCAAGAAGGTGTTGAATGTCATCTCAAAAATACTCGGAATAGAGATAGATGTCTCTGACCTAGAGCGCATATCCAATGAAACAAGAAATATACTTAAAAAACTAGAAGAAAGGCAGAAGGAGGACGAGAACTTTAGGCCGCAAGAGAATCCTTCTTATATAAGATAGCGCCAGTAATCTAGCCTGGTAGGATGTCGGCTTCCCATATGTGGAGAAAGCCGAATGCCCGGGTTCAAATCCCGGCTGGCGCAGAAAAAAGGCACGCAAGGTTCAAGCTTATTAATCTGTTGATTCCAAATTAATTTATGGAAAGCCGAAAAAGCTCTGTCTTCGTCCTTTTGCTTCTTGGCGGTTTGTTTGTGCTTATGGATGGAGTGATAACGGCAGCCATGGCTGCCACTGCTTTTCTTGGTATCTTTCCTTTAAGCTTCATGTGTAGAATGTGCTTTTTCTTCCCAAATCTTTTGGTCTATTCTTCGCTCATAGGCATTGTATCTGGAATTTTGATAGTTTATTCTTCTGCAGTGATTAGGGAAAATAAGAACAAGAGGGTTCTTCATACTTATGCAACTGTGGCTCTAATCTCAAGCGCCATCAGCCTGCTAAATGGGGGTGGCTTCCTCATTGGGTTTATTCTCTCGCTTGTTGGCTCTGTGGTTGCGTTGCTCAAGTGAGACGAGGAACGCTTTAACGTGCACGTTTGTCTGGAAAGCAGCCTTTTCAAACGAAATTTTCCTTTGACTTTGCCCACTTTATATTATTCAAGAGAAAGGTTTTTCCAATTGCAGCTAACGCTAGGCTCAAGAGCGCTTATTTCTTTAGTAAAGAAATAGCAACGCAGCAACTATGGCTCCTGCCAAAGAGCAGAAGAAATTTGTAAGGTATTTGTTTCCTTTCCCCTTTTCTTCAGAATGGCCTACCAATGAGTCTACAATCGAACCAAAAAAGCCAGATACTGCAACTATTGCAAAGGCCTTGAAGGAATCTGAGATGTAAAGAAATGTTATTGATATCAGCATAGAGCCAAGAAGCGAAGAAAAGGTGCCCAATGCACTTATGCCTCCAGATGTTCCAGGCTTCACCTTTCTCATTGTCAATATGTCCCTGGGGTTTGGATCAAGAACTCCTACCTCGCTCGCAAATTTGTCTGCAGTTATTGCTGCAACAGAGCCAGAATATGCCACTAATAAGAGGGTTGAGGGTTGAAAGTAGTGCAATATTGCTATTGCAACAGGCAGAATTCCATTTGATATAACATTCTTTATACCTCGCGACCTTTCATATATTTTCAAATACTCCTTTTCTCCTTTTCCCAATCTTGTTACAATTGCAGAGAGAAGCAAGAAAAGGAACAATTGAGTCAAAAAGAATATTCCTTCGGACCTGCCAAAAATAAGAAGCAGCGCACCAAATAGTAATGCGAGGTAAAGGCCCTTTTTGTCTAATGTTAAAAAATTCATCTAACCGCCCTGACGGCATTTTGCATAATGGCCATCTCAACGAAATTCCATTGGAATTTTACTTAAGATAAGTTGCTTTCAGATTTATAAAAGCCTATCATATCAAATTTTGTTTCATTTAATTGAAAATATGGTTTTCAGAAAACTTTTTATATTTTAGTAAAGAATATATAATTGCGGGTTTTGGGACGGAAGGATAACTGGTCGCCTTGCCAGCGCATGTCTTTACATGCGTTGGCCTTCTTGTTCTTTTTTGCAAAGGCTTTTTATCTGTTTATTGTGTAATTGTTTTGTTATGGCAAAAGAAAAAGAAATAAAGGATATTGAAGACCTTCCAGGGGTTGGTCCTACTACTGCCTCAAAACTCCGAGAGGCAGGATTTGATTCTTTGGATAAAATTGCTGTTGCCTCCCCTCACGAACTGGCAGAAGCAGTAGGAATTGGTGTCGATGTAGCCAAAAAAGCCATAGATGCAGCAAAGCAAGCAACTCAGGTAGAATATGCTTCGGGCTTAGATGTGTTTAAGAAAAGGCAAGGAATGGGAAGGATAAGCACAAATTCAAAAGAGCTAGATGCGCTCCTAGGAGGAGGAGTGGAAACCAATGCAATCACCGAAGCATACGGCAGGTTTGCTTCTGGCAAAACACAATTAGGGTTTCAGTTATGTGTGAATGTCCAGCTTGCGAAAGAGCAAGGCGGCCTTGAAGGAGGGGCGCTATTCATAGACACTGAGGGAACCTTTAGGCCTGAAAGGATAAAGGAGCTAGCGAAGGCAAAAGGTTTGGATGAAGAGAAAGCATTAGGAAACATTTCCATCTTTAGAGTCGACACTTCAGACAAGCAGATGCTTGTTGCAGAAAGAGCAGAGAAGATTATAGAAGAAAAGAACATTAAGCTCATCGTGGTAGATTCCATAACTGCGCTTTTCAGATCCGAATTTGCAGGAAGAGGGGCTTTAGGAGAAAGGCAGCAAAAGCTCAATGCGCATGTTCACAGATTACAAGCGCTTGCTGACAAGTTCAACCTTGCAGTTTATATGACGAACCAAGTAATGGACAATCCTTCAATACTGTTTGGAGATCCTACAACACCTGTAGGAGGAAACATTATTGCGCACGCAGCCACTACGCGATTGTATTTAAGGAAAAGCAAAGAAGATAAAAGAATAGTAAGGCTTGTAGATTCCCCCTACCTTCCGGAAGGGGAGGCTGTGATAAGAATAACTCCTGAAGGCATAACTGATTAGATGTTGCTCCTTGTTGGCATAGGGACAAAAAATGAAGAGCTATCTTTGGAAGCGTTAGAATGCATAAAGAATTCTAAAAAAGTGTTTCTTGATTCATACACTTCGATAATCGAAGATGAAAGGAAAGAGTTTTTACAGAGAATAAGGAAAGACATTGAATATGCTGATAGGGATCTTCTAGAATCAGGCTCAAAGAGATTAATAGATTTGGCGAGAGAGGAAGATGTGTGCATATTGGTAAGCGGAGATCCTCTTATAGCGACAACACACATCTCGCTCTTGGAGGAGTGCCATAAGAAAAATGTAAAGTTTAAAATAGTGCATGCGCCTTCCATTATTTCTATAGCTATGGGGGAGAGCGGTCTAGATCCTTATAGGTTTGGAGGGGTGGTGACAGTGCCAAAATGGAAAGAGAAGCAGATGCCAAAATCTTTTATGGAGAGAATATATGCAAACCTCTCTATAAACCTGCATACGATACTTCTTCTTGACATATCTGAAGGCTATATGGGTGTTGAAGAAGCCATAAGGGTACTTAAAGAGTGCGATTATGAAAAAAGGCTAAACAATGCAATTCTTATCTCCATTGGGAAAGAGAAAGTGCAAATGTTTGGAAGCTTGGATTATTTGTTAACCCATTTTGATAAGTTCGAGAGAAAGATGTATGTTTTGATTGTTCCTTCAAAGCTTAGCTTTTTTGAGGAAGAACATTTGAGACTCTTGGCAACCAATACTTCTTAGAAGAATAAATCAGGAGAATAAAGCCTATTCCTTGAATAACCCATATGCTCGCTATTCTAAACAATATTGTTATTGCAGAGATAATCGCAAAGCTTACGCCGTTGCCATAGAAAAATATGCCTAAGTATGTTATCATTGCAGCATCTACTACACCGAGTCCGTCAGGTATGCTGCTCAACGCGCCTACCATCATTGAAAAGCAAAACACGAAAGTGGTTTCTACCAAAAAAGAAAAGCTTGGGTTCGGGCCAAACGCACGCATAAAAAAGAGTATGGAAAGGCCGTTTAGAAGCACAAAAGGGATTGTAAACGCAAAGGCTTCTATGTATGCGCTTTTTTTGAGCAGCTTCTTGTTATAAAAATATCTCTCTCCATGCCTTACCAGTATATTTATTATCCTATTCTTTGACCTCTTCTTTAAAAACAAAAATGGCTTTTCATAAAAGAGAAAGACAAATGGAACGAGAAGAATGAACGTGAGAATAAGTGATATAATTGCATACTTTCTAAGGAGGAGAGCTAGAAAAACTCCGACTATCGATATTGAAAAAAAATCAGTAAACACGTCTGCAACTATCAAAGGAAAAGTCGTGCTCATGCTCCTTCCAGTAATCTTTTTTATTGTGTATAACGATACGCTCCTTCCCCATCTTCCTGGGGTGAAGTCCATTGAATACATAGAAAGATAAATAACCATGCTCTGCAAAGGCTTAAGGTTCAACATCAATTGCTTGGAGAATAGGTGCCATTTTGGAAAGAGTATTATGTAGCTAAGAACTACAGAGGCAAATCCTAGAAAGACATACCCTATTTTCGCATCAATAAATGCTGTTTCAAGCGCGTAAAGTCCGCTTTTCTTGATAGTAATTATAATTAACCCAACGAAGACCATAAGGCTGAGAAAAATGGAAAGCAACACTGCGCTTTCTGCTTTCTTTATTCTTTCTTTCATAAATACTATTTCGCAAACTTTATTATTCTGCTTCTTGCCGCTTCTTCATCGCAGCAGAGCAATGCAACATTGCTTGATTTGTGGAAGTCTGCAAAAATGTATCCTGACTCTTTAGCTATTTGCATTGCAAACTCTTTTATCTCATTTTCCCTTGGCATCTGTTGATAAGAAAGATTTCTTTTTTCGCCTCTGGCTCCTCCAACGTATACAAATCCTTTTATCTCTACATAATGTGGCTTGCCTCTCTTTATTAATTCTGCATATCCTTTGGGGTCATCCATGTTCAGACCTTTTATCAATGTCAACCTAAACACCCTTCTTGTGTTTTTTGTTGAAAATACTTCTAGAAACTTCAAAAAAGATTCCCATGCGTTGAGCACCTTCGGCCTTACCACTTTTTCATAGATTTCTTTGTTTGGGGCTTGTACAGACACATATAATTGTGTGGGCATTACTACGAGGTTTTCCAAAGCTTTTACCATTGTTCCATTTGTTACCAGGAATGTGCTTATTCCTCTCTTGTGAAATGCTTCTATTAATTGATTCATCTTAGGGTAAAATAAAGGCTCCCCAGTAAGGCTCAAAGCGACGTGCGCAGGGTCGTTGGACTCCTCCCATCTTTTTAAATCGACCTTTGCATTGCCCTTGTAGCCGCTCACTATCTTTCTATGCTCTTCTATGAGTCCGTCCACAATCTTTTCAGGGTCATCCCACTTGTCTATCGCATTGATCTCGTTCCATTTTATTCCTACTTCATCAGGTATGATCCTCCAACAAAACGTGCACGCAAGGTTACAACCTATCGCAGGTGTCGCCTGTATGCATCTCCAGCTTCTTATTCCATAGAACCTGTGCTTGTAGCACGTCTCTCCTCCTTTTAAGCTGCTAGAGGTATATGCGCATATTTTTGTAGCTGAATGCTTTCCTACGAAATGGTATCCTTGCTTTCTCATCATTTCCGCAAGCTTTTCAGGCATGTGCGGCTTTTCCTCTTCTTTTTCTATTTGCATAATTTAATTATTTCTCAAAAGGTTAAAAAGCTAAATGGAAAGAATAAAATGCATGCACTTCTTAATATGTTTTGATGAAAGGGCAACCTGCGCTTGACTTCATGCTTTCCTATGGATTTGCGCTGATAGTAATAATTGTCGCAGTAGCAATAATTATTTCGATAAGCTTTGGAAATCCCACATACGAAGTTCAATCTTGCTACGTACAACCAGGCTTTTCTTGCCAATTTCTTTCTCTAAACTCTTCAGGAAATCTGACAATACAGCTTGTGCAAACTACAGGAGGGTATTTCGTAATCAATGGCGCAGCCTGTTCAAGCACAATAAACGCGAGCGGAGACTCTCCTGCATATGGAAACATATATGTATCCAATTCTCTTTTATTCTACACTCAAAATGGCTTGCCGAAAGGAAACATATTTAGTGACGAGGCATTCACGCTCGGGCTAAAGTGTTATGATTCAAAAGGAGTAGCCAGCGGAGCTGTGGGGAACGGCTTTGCAGGATATGTGTTCTTAAACTACACTGTGCCAGGATATGGAAAAGTAGTGAGAGAGATTGCGGCATTTAATGCAAAATATACCTAGCCTATGGCTGTAGCCAATCTATTTCATAATACTCATTATCGCTCCCTTCAAGCCTTATTTCTCTTACTTTGTAGTATGTAACTGAAGTTTCTCTGTCAGCTATTGCCAAAAGCAGGTCAAGCTTCCTTTTCTTCGCTTCCTCTATCGCCCCTGAGAGCTCCCTGCCACCAATATACTCTTCTTCCCCCAAAGAAAGCATTCCGAAAGAAGGCGCCCCTTTTTCAGGATTTTCTGCTTCACCTCCTTTTCTATGGTACAATATGAAGTCTATCTTCATCTTTTTCGAGTTCTTTCTGTTAGGCATGGCCAATATGAATGTCTTCCTTACTGAATGCGCCACCCTTATCGCCCTGGCCCATTCAGAAATCAAAAGCTTTTTGTCTTTAGGAAAGACATGTATCACGTGCTTAGAGTGCATCCTCTCCTTTGACCCTTCTTTCATTGGCTTCGCGCCGTGCATGTATATCCTGAAATGGGTCCCAAATTTAAAGCCCGTCTTAACGACATATCCCTTTTCTCTCCAATCTTTGTAGACTTCGTAAAGGTCAAATATCTCTGGCCTTTTCTTTTTGATATATCTTTTTAACTCTTCTTCAGAGATGTTCTCCAATTTCAATACATTCTTTTCCATGAGGAAAAGCGTTTCATATATGTCTAGTTTGTTAAGGTAGCCTCTTCCAATTGACTTGTACGCACCGTATTGGCCTATCCACAGTTCTTCATAGATTCTCTTTCCTTCTTCAATGTCTTTTATTATGCACATAAGGTCTCCTTTGTAAAATGTCCCTAAAAAAGAATAATCGAGCTTAATCGATGGGGAAGAGTTGTATACTTTTACAGGAGTTATTCTTGAATTCAAGTATTCATATCTTGCGTCCTTTGCTATTAGCCCTCTATCTCTCCAATCTTTATATGTAAAATATCTGGCCATGAATTTTGGCTTGCTCCAAAAGTTTGAAGCAACTTCGTCAAAGGTTGCCTTTTTGCCTTTATAATAACACTCCGCATTCCTTGTTTCTATAAGATAAAGCGTTTCTTCAATATTAAGGGAAATGTCGCCATTTATATAATGACCAAAAAATCCGTTTCTTAGCACGCCTTTGGTTTCTTCGTCCAAAGGAACGCTCGTTCCCTTTGAAGTGAGCTTTAATCTTATCAAAGTATCACAAACTTATTATTTAACTTATTATATATTTGTTGTAGATTGTTATAAGCGTTATTTATGGGCCCGTAACTCAGCTTGGTCAGAGTGGCTGGCTCTTAACCAGCAAGTCGTGGGTTCAAATCCCACCGGGCCCGCATAGACCAGGTGTTATATATAACTCATCGAAATGTCCCCTCCTTTTGTCGTCGAAGCCAAAATCTGTCTTCGGTAAATTCCGTGTTTCTTAGAGGTAGGATTCTAACATAGTTTTAGCATGAGATAGAGACTAAAAAGTTATAGATTCCGAATTACTTTAATGAACTTTTCAAAGTAAGGGAGTATAGTTGCAAACCAACCTTGTGAATAAAAGTATCCTATTACTATTGCTATTATGAATAGCACAATAACAATAGTCGCCAGTTTTTTACCATTACTTTCCCTTTTATTTTTGTAATATGCAATCGTGTTGCCTATAACGACAACCGCAAGCCAAACCATAGTTTCTGGTATTACTTCAAGATTATCGAATAGCGGATTTTTGAATACAAAAATTATAACCACTATAGCAATTATCCATCCAAACATCTTAATACTCATTACTCTAGGGGCACTTATGCTTTCTT
>JAVZOJ010000023.1:0-10059 GCA_038882355.1 Candidatus Micrarchaeaceae archaeon
AGACAATAATTTCAATAATCTAAAGAGGTCAGAAGAAGGAAAGGTCATAGGGAGCGATTTACGATATATTAAAATCGGGAGAAAGAAATTTGACCCTTCATCAATGCAATCTGTTACTTTGTTTGTCTCTTCCTTTAAAACACCCAAAGAAGACATTGAAGAAGCATTAAAGGCTCTGAAAGAAGAAAAAGGACTAGAGGCTGCTGCGTTTGTCATCTCGCAAGTATTGAAAAGCATACATTTGTGTGATGATCATCAGATTGATAAGTCGAAGAGATTGGAAGAGCTTGCGAAGATATGCTGCAGTCTGGGAATAGTCGACCTTCAGAAGTTCCTTCCAGACATTCCTGAATCAGAAAAATTAAAAGAATTGATAGATCGAATGGGAGACAAAAGGATAAAAAGCAGCTCACTGCAGTAATCAATATGAGGGTCTTCTTCACATCACAGCACTTTTCAAACAAGGCAAAAGAAGAAGTGGAGATTTACGGAAGAGTATTGCGCACTTTCGGAAGGTATGTAGTAGCCGATGTTGGATATGAACCGAAGCTCTCGCTTTCATACTTTTCAGCAAGCGTCGCGCTAAGTGGATTGGTAAACTCTTTGGAAGAGCTAATGCTCAAAATAAAAGAGCCTCTAGCCTGCGTTGAAACGCCGATTAAGCTATATGTGTTCCAAGCAAGGAAATCGTTTGGGAAGAGCGCAAAAGACATCGAAGTGGAGATAGGAAATGATTTGGAAAGAAGCGGAATAAATGTAAACCTCGAGAACCCAAAGAGTTGCGTTCTGCTCCTGCTCGCAGGAAATGAGTTCTTTCTATGTGTTTCGAAGGAGTTTGAACTCTTGGAATACTTAAGGAAAGAAAAAAGCAGGGAAATTAACAGATCTGAGAAGAAAATAATGGAAGCATTCTCCTTTTTTGGCGGGCTAAAAGGAATGAACTTCGATTTAGCAATAGACCTTGGCGCGTCTCCAGGCGGGTGGAGCAACTTTTTGGCAAAGAGAGCAAAGAAAGTAATAGCCATAGACAGAGGATATGTCAAGAATTCAAAAGATATAAAGGGCTTCGAAAGAGAAGAAGGAATATTTCATATAAAGGAAAGCGCAGAAAAGGGGGCAGAGGTCTTAGAGAAGCTCAAAGTGAAGGCAGACATTCTGGCGTGCGATATCAACGAAACAGAAGAAATATCTTGCAGGATATGCGAAATGTATGCAAAGTTCTTGAAAGCCGGAGCTCCCCTTCTCTTGACTGTGAAGTGCAATACAAGAAACCCATTCAAACATGTCTCCAATGCAAAAAGGATCCTTACAAAGTTCTCTGGATTTTCTGCGAAATGCCTGCCGAGCAATAGGAAAGAGGTGACAATCCTCTGCTGGCGTTCGCATAGAGAAAGCCAAATCGGCGGCGTGCCGTAGCCCCTCTTCTGTTTTAGGTCGCATTCGACTAAGCGGCTTTTTAAAGCCTTTCACGCTCACAGCCCGCAACGCCTGCCGTTTCATCTGCTCGTGCGCGTTCGGGTTGTCATTACTTGCTCGCACTCGCAGTCTCGTTTCTGCTCAGGCGCAATGCCTTAAGCAATGCAGGCTCAGCGTGGAGGGAGCTTCCTCAGTCATAAAGACCGTAAGCGACCCGCACGCCGCATAAAATAATTAGTGGAAAGGCTTATTTAACCTTTTTCATAAATTAATATGTGTTGCTATCGCTTATCCCTGTCTCAAGCGGGCTTGTATCCGAACTTATCATAATACTAGGAATAGCGCTAGTTTTGCTCATTGTCTTCAAGCTAGGAAAGCTCATCCTTAAGCTAATATTCGGCATAATCACAAACACAATACTTGGGCTTATCGCGATACTTCTTCTTGACAGAATATTTGGGCTTGGAATACCATTAAAGCTTCCTGAGCTTGCGGCATCTGCGATATTCGGTCTTCCTGCAGTAGGAGCAATGGTCATACTTCGCCTCCTTGGAGCAGCAATAGTATGATTTACTTTTCAGCCGCAACCTTTATGTCTTCCCTCCTCAAGGTCCTCCTTTTTGCGTGCTTGCATAGCCTTACTGCCCTTTTTGCTATAGAATAAGAATAAATGTCTATAATCCTTGCAAGCTCTTCGCATGCTTCTGGGCTCACTTTTTCTGCTCCTGCATTCTTTAATATCTTTTTTGCGAGAGATTTCGAGATAAACATGCAATCACTTTGAAAATACACCTATCAAGGTTCCGTTACTTTCGCTCAAATAAACATATACCTCGTTTGAAGAAAGGGGAGTGTAATATTTGACTAGCCACACATTAGAATAGACCCTGCCGTTTATTATTGATGAATTGAGTAGCGATGCGTTTGCAAAAACATTTGCGTATCCATATCTGCCAACAAAAGAATTGACCTCTGAAAGGTTTAGAGAATAGGAATATGCAATTGCGACAGGGGGAGCGTATATGATGAAAGGCCCTTTATCTGTATATCCATATACTTTGCATGAAGATGTGTAGATGTTCTCTGGCGTTCCATTGACAAGGGAGAACCTCGGATAATCAAAGGCAATAATTATGTAGGTAGGGCAAGGCTTTGTTTCATTTTTTACAATCTTTACCACTACATGCCAGCTGTTATAATACCGGGAGAACGACACATTGGTGACGTTGATGCTTGCGCCAGGGTATTCGCGCGCCAGGGTACTTTGTATAAGGTTTATTACATCAGACTCAGTTATTCCTCCTTTGCTCGATCTTGCAACTGCAGAGTAGATTGCAACTATAGCAAGAGAGGCAACCAATGCAAAAATCAAAGACTTTGAAAGAAGATCCATATAATAGAAAATCTATTTACCATATTAAAAACCTATCGCTTAGCTTGATTATTCAAAATTCAATTATTTCTGCTTTTTCTATACTCCTTTCCACTATTTCATCCATGTTGACCTTTTTAATCAATTCTTTTAGCCTTTCAATATCTGCGTTGGTAACTGCTCTTTTTGAAGAGATGGAGCAGGCGTCAGGGTAAGGCTCTATAGATATTTTATAAGTCCCTATCTCTTTTGCCTTTTCGATAATCTCGCTCTTGTCAAAGCCTATTAAAGGCCTAATTACAATCTTTTCTATGCCTTCTTCTTCTGCAACAAGGTTTTTGAGCGTCTGCGACGCGACCTGGCCAAGGCTCTCTCCTGTGACTATTGAATCCACATGCTCTTGCTTTGCAATCTCTTGCGCAACCCTTAGCATAAAGTTTTTGAAAAGCACGGTTTCATAAGGGCCTGTGCCAATCGCTGCTGCTAGGAAAATGTGCGATGGAACCAAAAAGACTTTTGCATCGCAGTAGTTTTTCATTATCTCAAAAAGCCTTTTCATTTTGCTTTCTTTCACATATCTTGCATTCTCGAAGGCATAGATGTGCATATATGTCGGCTGCAGGCCTCTCTTCATTGAATACCATGCCGCAACAGGAGAGTCGATGCCTCCAGAGATGCAGACAACGGAATTGCCGCTACTTCCGATAGGAAGGCCTCCTGGTCCCTTGTTCTTTGAATAATACAAAAATGCCTTTTTCTCAGTAATCTCCACATAGATCCTGTTTTTCGAACTTCTGCTCAAGGCGCAGCCGTTCTTCTTAAGTAGCTCCTTTGCTTCATTATAAATCTCAAAAGAGGTAAAGCTATGCTTTCTATAGCTTCTGTTGACTTCCAGCCTTAATGAATCGAATCCTTTAGAGAGCTCTTCTATTTTCCTTAAGATTGCCCCTTTTTCTGAAGGAATCGAATATGCCGTTTCGAAGTGGCTTATGCCAAATACATAGTTTAACTCTTTTTTGTATTCTTCAATTCTGTCTTCCTTCCCAAGCACAACGATTCTGTCATATTGCCTTTCAATCTCTAGCCCCTTTCCCTTTGCCCTTTTTTCAATGTTTTCCAAAGCCTTACTTATATAGAAAGGCCTATTTTTCCCCTTTAGCCAGACCTCTCCGTAATGAATAAGAAGGACCTTTTCATCATTCATGCCACGAGCTGCTTCTTTGTCTCTTTATTCTTCGGCATAGGCTTCTTTCCTATTTTCACTGAAAGCTTAAAGCACCTGTTTGAGCAGAAGTACCTTACAGAGCTGTTCCTTCTTACATACATGATTCCAGTGCCTGGCTCTATTTCCCTATAACACTGCGAGCAGCGCATGGACCTCACTTTGCCACAATCGGCTTGTCTTCTTTAGTAGTATCTGGAAGCCTTATGATATCTCCAACCTTTATCCTTCCAACAATGTTCCTCCTTATTACCCTTCCTTGGTCTTTTCCTTCGAGGATTTTGCACATTGCCTGCTTTACCTCCCCATATATCCCTGTCCTTCCTGGAAGTATCTCTACGATTTCGGCGAGAAAGCCCTCAAGCGTAGCGCTCTCCGTTGCCATTGCATCACTTTCCTTCTTGCTTTACAGGTACTTTAGAGATAACATCTTTTATGTTTGACTCTGCGCTTCCGTAATCTTCTAAAGAGACCACGGAGCAATTAACATTCAGGCCTATTGCCTTGCCGAGCTCCTGCTTTGAAGAGACATAGGTGAAAGGCACGTTCTTCTGCTTGCAGAGCATCGGTATGTGCTTCACCACCTCTTCTGGATCAACATCTTCTGCAATCACGACAAATTTGCTAAGCCCTCTTTCAAGGCTCTTTGTCACTTCATTGACTCCTTTCCTTATCTTCCCTGTTTGACTCTGCCTTACCAGCCTCAAAGCTTCCAATGTTTTGTCTTTCAATTCTTTGCTTACCTCAAACTCTACATACGATTTTGCCATTATAATTCACCTCGTTTCATCGGCACAAAAAGCCAATATTATTTTGATAGGTACATTATATAAACCTATTGCTGCCAAGGCCGCACTGCACAGGATAATAAGCCTTTTTACCCAATCTTTATTGGTCTTTATGCCTTCTTGGCTCAATAAAGGCATTCTCCTGCTATCTCTCTCCGCCTTTTTTGCAGACTCAGGCTACCAAATGCTTGTCGCAGGGCTCCCTCTCTTTATTGTCTTCGCTCTGAAAGCTCCAGTATATGCATATGGAATAGCCACAGCGCTCGCATATGGAGTTGGATCCCTGTTCAGCTATCTTGGCGGGGTTCTATCAGACAAATACAGCAAGAAAAAGATTGCGATATTTGGAAACGCTCTGATTGCGACGCTTTCGTTTACAGGAATGTCTTCGAATGCCGCAGAGGCGATATCGCTATTTTCCATAGGCTGGTGGTTTAGAAATTTCAGAACGCCTGCGCGAAGGGCAATGCAGAGCGACTTGTCGAAAAAGGAGCACCGGGGCAAGGCATTCGGGTTCCTCCATGCGCTTGACATTTTGGGCGCAGTGACTGCGTCTCTCATACTCATATTCCTGCTTTCCCTTCATCTTGGCTTCAAATACATTTTCCTTATTTCCTCTATTCCAATAGCAATATCAACTATTCTCCTTTTCCCAGTAAAAGAGAAGAAGGTCAGGAACGAGAAAGCAAGGATCAATAGGGTTGTCGAAGCAAGCAGGATAAACAAAAAAGTCTTTGCAGGCATAATATTCTCTACTGCGCTCTACGGCTTCAGCTCATACAGCCTTGGCTTTCCAATACTCACAATATCGCAAAGGTCAAGCGAAGCAAATGGAATCTGGGCATATATATTAATGACTCTCGTATCTGCCGTTGCAGGATTCCTGATTGGGTCTTCGAAGGCAAATAAAGTAAGGCTGTTGGGCATATTGGGCTATGCACTTGGAGGGGTTGGCTCGTTGCTGATCGGGGTTGCATATGAAGAGATTCTTGGAAAGGAAATGTTCTACGTTGCGGTCTCTCTCATCGGAATTTCATTGGGGGCAATAGAGACATTGGAGCCCACCATAATTTCAATAGTCTCAAAGGCAAAAGAGCATGGGAGGAGCATGGGTGCTCTCACAACGTCGAGAAGTATAGGTCTGTTTGCAAGCAACATCCTTATGGGGCTGCTCTATTCAATAGGGCCATTTTACTCTTACTTTTATGCCTCGATATTGTCAATAACTGCTTTCTTTGTTTTGATTATCTTCGGAATGGGTTATAAAGAGAGAAGCGCTAGGTAATAGAGAGGTATGCGCAACTTAAAGAAGGCACATTTATCACTGTTGCATTCTTTACGAATTTCTGCGAATATGAAAGATTATCAAACAGATTCGCCCATCCTCCTTCAAGCGTCGTGTTCATATATGTAGCAAAGTATCCGCCACATATTTTCAGCATTCTTCCTTTTGCAGTGTAATTTGGGGTTATGTTCCATAGAACAGAAAAAGTAGTGGCTGTAATTTGCATCTAAGACCTGGTGCGGTTCTCCTACGTTCAAATAGCCTTCCCAATTTCTGCCATTTTGCACTGCTAGCATTCCTGACTGATTTGGGAGCTCGAACCCAAAGTAGTGAATATTTACAAGATTGGAAGAAAGGTAATACTTGGCAGCGTCTTCATATGTTGGCGTGGAATTGCCCCATAGGAAATTCCCGACATATGTAACGTTCAAGAGTACCCTTTCTCCAGGGGAAGCAACGCTTTTGTTCAAAAATGTTTCCACTTTATCTACATTGTTGACCAAAATGAAGGATGTGGAAGAAGAATTTGTAATTCCAACACCTGTTAGATTAAAGAAGTCGAAGCCGGAAGTGCTTGCACTTTGCTCAACATAGTAGAGCTTTGCCTCAAAAGGATATGCAATAGTTGCTGAAAGATTTTTGAATTCTTTTGGCAAATAATTAGGGACTGGCGCATAAACTTCAACCCAATCTTTGCAGTATTTTTCCGGATTTGGAGTAAAGGATATGTTGAAAAGCTTGAAGTATGGTATTACTACATAAGAACCTGAAGGTATGCTTGAACAATTTTTGATTGAGTCGTAAGAAATAAACCTTGAAAGGTTCTCAAACTTCATGTAGACAGGAATCATGGAGGCGAACCCGCTAAAATAGATTTTAGTGCTATTTGGAAGTGCAATAAGATATTTTGCAATCATAAGCTGGTCATATCTTGATGCAACGAATGTTCCATACCAAAAGTTGTTTATTAAATACGAAGAATACAATAAGAATAAAACTCCGAGAGTGGAAAACAAAGCCGCAATAATTCTCTTTGCTTTTGCAATGGGCTTTTCTTTTCCCTTCTGCTTTTCTATAGATTTGACAATTCCAAATCCCAATGTAAGTGAGACAGGAGGCGCTATTATTGTAAGGAATCTCTGAAGCCTATACGAAAGCAGATACTCAAACGGCTTTATGCTTATGTGCATCGGCCCGAATTCAAGATAGCCAAAACAGAATAAAAACCAAAATAAGGGAACGTAGGCGCTCTTCTCCCTCTTTGCCAATAGGTATATGCTGGCAAGAAAAAAGGCATACATATAGAATCCGAACATGCTGTTTGGGACAAAGTAACTTGGATTCAATATATTTATTATTCCGCTAACATTCCCAGAACTTATGGCTTTTTTTACCGCTTGGAAAAGCCCATATTGGAACATTGCAGATATGTAGAAGCCGAGGTTCTCGTTCGTCGATGGGATTGTATTATGGCCTCCAACGGCGCTGTAAAAGTGGAGGTTCGTAGTTATGGTTATAAATGGGTTGTGGGAAAGCAAGTAGTTCACAAGAAGCAAAGCCATATATCGTAAACAAAAAGCTGCGCAACTCAATCTTTTTCCTAAGCAATTCGACAGCTGCGAATAAGGATGCAAAAAGTATTATTATAAATCCTTCAGGAGATGTAAGAGGGGACAGAAGTGCAAATACGCCTGCAGCAAAATACCAAGGTTTCGAATTTTTGGACTCGCCGATGACCAAACCTGCAACGACGAAAGTTGCAAAAAGCATCATAGTTATGTCATCGCTTAGCGTAGATGAAAGCATCGTCACAAGCGGAAAAAAGGAAAAGAGCAATGCAGATATAAGGCCGGCCATGTCATTATACAACTCCCTTCCTATTAAGAAGACCAGAAAGGACGTGAGAACAAAAGAAATCAAATCCCAGAGAGATGAGGAGAGCATGTTTATTCCAAATAATAAGTAAAAAAATGCAATAGGATAGATCTGCATGAGCCTTACGCTGAATATAAACTGGCTTTCTCGAAAGGAATGATGCAAAGCAGAATATGCAAGGTTTGCATACACTGTATCGTCTCCGTAGAAAGATGGGCCTTTTAGATTTTCTAAGGAATAAATAGCATCAAAGGCGAGAATGGCAAACAATAATAAATATGTGACTTTTCTCGGAGTTTGAGTTTTCTTTCTATGCCTCATACAAACCTTAATTTTACACAGCAAGATTATTAATTTTGTGAGAGAAACCTCGGCCTGAAGGACTATGAAGCGATCAAGGCCAAGAATTGCGTACGCAAGCTAGGTCTGCAAAAGGCAAAATAAGCATAATGGCATATTGAATTTGGTAGCAGAGGAACATTTCGCTTATTCGGAGTCACAGATTAGCTTAAGCATTAGAGAGATGCGCATGCTTATCAAAGAGCCCTTGCTCCGTGCAGAGAAACTTTTGCCAATCTGCATTTGAGATTCTCCTTTGCAAGCGAATCGAATAGCCTTTTTGAATCTTTAGAGATAGCGATGACTATCCCCCCTCCGCCGCCACCAGTAAGTTTTGCGCCCAGAGCACCGTTGTTCAAAGCAACGCTTATTGCCTTCTCGATGGCGCTACTAGAGACGCCCAACCTTCTTAGCAATTCTTGGTTTTCGTTCATTAATCTCCCCACTTCTTCAACATTCCCATTTTCTAATGCGCTCAGTCCTTTTTTCGTGCATTGATCTATCTGTTCAAATATCTCCTCTGCCTCTTCTTTGTTTGATTTATAAAACAGCTCTACCTTTTTGACCATTTCGGAAGTGGGCGGCTTTTCACCAGTATCGATGAGCAGGAATTCCAACTCTCTCTTTACATCTTCTTTTTTGGCACCTAAAGCTGAGGAGAAGGTAACATAGCCGCCATAATATGATGTGCTTATGTCTATCCCTCCGCCACTCTCATTGGCGTGCGCTATCCTTTCTCCATCCCTGGCGATTTCTATAATTTCTTTGTCATGTTGCTTTTTCTCTTCGCCGATAAGAGAGAGCGCAAAGGAAAGTGCGCAAGCGGCGCTGCTCGCAAGGCCACTTTTCATTGGTATGTCTGATGATACTGTTACCTCTTTGCCCCTTATCTCAACTCCGTATTCAGAAACGAGCCTACTGGAAATCAAAACAAAAGGCAATATCTCTTTGTCAACTTTAATTTCTTCAATAAACTCCTTTATGCTCCTCCTTGAAACGTATTTTCGAAAGATCTCTTTCAAGAATGCCTCATCACACTCTATGCTCTTTTCAAGTTTTGGTAATGTTATGCGGAATTTGTCTCCGCTTTTACTTATTAAGTTGCACTGAGAATATATTTCTAAGGCGGCGGCCAATGCAGTTTTTCCATATATTACCGAATGCTCCCCAAAAAGCTTTACTACACCTGGAGCTTGCACTACCATAATTACCATTTGTTCCCAACCTTTTTATTTTTTAATAAAGCATTATACAAATGCCAAAGAACAGAGTTTAAAACAAAAGTCCCTTATTTTCACTTGCGTGCTACAATGTGGCCTTTCTTTCCTACGAGCTCTTCATGCGATCAAATACATCCTATCAAGCAAAAAAACACAAAATATATACGTCTTTATTTTAGGGCATAGAGAGCGCCAAAAGGAAGCCATAATAGAAGAGATAATACAGAATTGGTACTAGAAAGGCATCTTTATTTGGTTATTGTGTGCTTCTGGATTAGCACTATTATGATTAGAGCATGTGTGTTTAAGGCAAAAGCCATGCAAAAGGAAAGGTTTTTATATCAGAGCAATCATTTATGCTATTAAGGGTGGGTCAAACGGAAAGATATAATTTGCCTGAAAAGGCATATGAAAAAGTAATGGAATTAGAGAAGATATATGGAAAGATATATGCGATAAAGTCAGGGAATTTATACAAGCTCTTTACATATATGGCAACGACGAATGAGCAAGGGAAGAAGAGAATAGTATATATAGGGAGG
>JAVZOJ010000024.1:0-9461 GCA_038882355.1 Candidatus Micrarchaeaceae archaeon
GCGAGCCAACTGCGACATTTACCATTGACACTCATAGCATTAGTAGCACTCTTCCTCGTGGATCATTAAACGCATACTTCAATTATACACTGCAAGAATACTCAGTGCCTTCCAACACTGCCGCTACTGACTACTTGTCATTCGACATAGTGAATTCAACGGCAGGCACAGGCGCAGCAACAAGCGGTCTGTTCCAGCTTAACTACTCTTCTACCAATTCAAATAGTCCGGGCACCAGAAACAACATGACCTATACCTCTACCCAAGGACACCAAGTAAATGCGCAGATGGGATTCCACACTGAGAAAGGTTCTTACATAGCAACAATAAGCCCTACATCTTTGACAGTAGACCTTGCAAAGGCATATGGAATGCTTGAATTCACAGTAGGGCCAGTAAATGCTAGCGTTGCTACGACAACCCATGTGGCAGGCCCATTCGGTGTAGGCCAGGCAACAAACATACCTAATGTGACAATAGCAAATGTTACTGCAACATGCTCTTTCTCAACAACGAGCTGCAGCGTAACAGGTCTGAGCAACTTGACCGCAGTTCCAAGCGTCACAAGCGCAATAACCCCTGTGAGGCTAAACACTGCAACAACCCCATTAGTAGTGCTTGACTCAAATGCAAATCCTGCCTCAACATTAATTGTAGTAGGAAGCAAGTATGTGAACAGCGTCGCAGCGCAGATATTCTCTCAGAACCCAAGCCTTGACTCTTCATTTGGTCCAGGGAGCGTAATAGTGCAGGCGTTTGGGACAAACAGAATACTTGTTGCAGGATTCACTGCAAACGAGACAGTGCAAGCAGGGAATGAATTTATACAAGACTTGCTTGCAAACGCAAGCACCTGATTTTTTCTTCTTTTTTTCTGCTTCTTTTTCCTCTAAATTTTCCGAAAGTAATATATAGGTATTTTTAAAAATTATAAAAGGTTTTATGAGGAGCGCTTTCCTTTTCATTCTCCTACTTGTGCCTTTGCTGTATTCTTACTCCCTTGAAGGCCTGGTCCAAGAATATAACATATCTTTAAACAATACGCAGCATTATAACGTTTCTATAGGCAATTACAATTACTCAATTCTGGTTAGGAACAATTCTGTATTTGTAGTGATAAACCTATCAAGCGGAAGCATATTGACGAACGAAAAGACTGTATTCGCTGCGATAAAGGGCTTCCTTATTTCAAAGTACCTTCCTCTTGCGAACTTTTCTAGGCTAAACATATTGATGCACGAGTTCCAGGAGTCTTCCCAAGCATCTATCAATGACTGCCTCAATGAGACAGGTCTCGGAAGGGGCCTTACATGCACAATAGCGAACAACTGCAACTCCTGCCAGACAGTGCCAGACTGCTCACTCGTCCTTTACAAAACAGATGGCCCTGCAGGTCCGTTGGGAAGAGGGATCATGCAGTTTGAATCGCAGTATGCAAACCTCACATCCAACTTCTCAAAGTTCTATGCCTCGACCTCTGGCGTGAACGAAAGCAACGTGGAGCAAAAGATAAGCTATGCCAACTCTGCATTCGCGAACATATCAAACCTTTCTTATTCAATAACGGAGAATCCAATGCTCGGAATACCTTCTTCAGTAACGTCTTCCCAGATCTCGCAATGTATAAATTACCCGAACCCTGCAACAGCGCCATGGTACTGCGAAGCAGTAGGATTTTGCGGGAATGAATATGGATTGCTGACATACAACTATTCTATTTTGAATGAGATAAATCAGACCCTACAGGAAATCGATTCCTTGCCTTTGACCTATCCTGCAATCTCCTTTATCGCTGCAAACGCAACGAACAATGGAATCATGCTGTTCAATCCGTTCATTCAGAAAGAGAAGGAAAAGGAGCTCGATTCAATACTGAATACAACGCTTTCCAACTATTCTTCTCTCGTTTCCAATGCCGAATCCCTTCTCCAAGAGGTTGAAAGCGAGAATCTGAGCAGGGCCCTTTCTTTACTTAAAGGCGCATATGAGAACCTGACTTCAAATTACCTGTCCTTAAACCTCACATCTTTCAACCTCACGCTCCGCTCTTATATGTCTGCGTTGGAGAGCAACTATACGCGCTTGAACGAGACTTATGCTTCAATACTCAGCCTTGCTTACAAAAATTCGTTCCTTTCTCTTTACAATCAGCTTAAGTCTCCTTCCATGAAGAATGAAATCAACTCGCTCAACCTGAGCATTATGGACTCAGAGCTAGGATCAAGAATCTCAAATGCCACCTCTTTTGCATCTTCAGAGCTCTCAATTTCCAATTCATTCAACCCTCCTCAAATCAATTCTTTCGGGCTGCCAAAACTGATTGCAAGCACAGACAAGCCTTTTGCAGATGCGATAGCATATGGGTTGTCCCTTCCTTTCCCATTAGTAGTAACGCTGTTTCCGCTTTTCTCTGCGCTCTTTTCCCTAATTATAGGCCTCATTATTACAGGGTTCTTCTATTTCGCATACCTGAGGCTCAAGCTGTATAAAAGGATACACATGAGCAGGAGGGTGAGGAGAAACTGGATGGCCCTCTTTGGAATTCTTATATCCCTGTCTCTCATCTATGCCCTTATCACCTATTTTGTGGCCTCATACTATAATTCTCACGGCTCTATAGACTTGTTTATTCAGGCGGTGAGGAATTCAAAATATGCTGCGATATTCTCAAACTACTCGAATCCAATCCCATTTTCCCAGGCGTTATGCGAGAGCGAAATATCTGCGTCACTGAGGAGCCGAGGGAAGGTTCCTCTGCTTGTGGAGATAAGGAACGATTCATGCATCTTGGGCAACGAGAGCGTAGAATTAAACAAGTGCCTTGCATTTTATTCTTATAAAAGCATACCGATGTTCTTTATTTCAAACGCTTCTCCGGAGCTTTACATTTATTCTGGCAGCGCATATGCGATGTACTATTCAGGGAATGACACGATTATTAGCAGCTGCATACCCTCATTGTTTGTGAGGTGATTCCTTGGATTCATACGTCTTTATTTTAATCGCTTCATTCCTCGTCTTGCTAACTGCAATATTTTTGTTTTCCTATTTTTCTTCTTCAAAGAATGTAAGCTTTTCTGTATTTAAGTCAAACCTCTATTCTTCTTCAAAAGTTGCGATATTTGCGACCTATTCCAACAATACCCAGTTCGTATATGAAGATCCTTGCTTCGATTCAATCATAGAGGTAATTGCGCATTCAAAGCCTTTGGGAAGCATATCGTTCTTCCTTTCAAATTCGACGACCTGCTACTTTCCGAGCTCTTTAGGCCCAAATTCATCTTTGAGGGTAGATACATTCTCGCATTGCTTAAGCATAGCAAAGTCAGAGACGAGCATATTCCTAAATTACAGCAGCTTTAACTACACAATCGTAACTCCCTACCACCTTTATATTGGCGGAAACGAGAACTATATGAAGGAATGCCCAATTGCTACGGACCTTTTCCATTCATAGCTGCTTTTTTGGATCGAGAACTCTTTCAAGCTCCTCCTTTTTCATTATTCCCATTTCAAGGCACACCTCCTTTATTGTCTTTCCCTCTCTGTATGCCTTCAGCGCTATTTCTGAGGCTTTTGCATAGCCTATATATGGGCTAAGCGCAGTTGCCATGCCAAGGTCATTGTCCAATATCTCCTTTATCCTTTTCTCGTTTGCTTTAATCCCCTTTATGCACTTCTCCCTTACGCTTCTTAGCGCGCTTGCAAGTATGCTCTCTGAAAACAGCAGGTGCTGGGAAACAATGGGCATAAAGACGTTGAGCTCAAGCTGCGACGATATTGCCGCATGCTCAACCGTCGTGCAGGAGCCTATGACATGGAAGCAGACCATGTTTAGCATTTCTAGCATGCTTGGATTGACCTTTCCAGGCATTATCGAAGAGCCTGGCTGGACTGGAGGTATTATTATTTCGCCTATGCCTCCCCTGGGGCCTGAGCCTAGAAGCCTCAAGTCATTTGAAATCTTGGAGAGAACCACGCCTAGGAAAAGCAGCGAATTAGATAAGACGAGCTCTTCATTTACATTCTGCATCACTGCAAATATATTTTTTGAAGGGAAGAACCTTTGTTTAAGCTCTTTGGACAAAATCTCACATACAATTGGCCTTAGCTCCTTTTGTGCATTGATGCCTGTGCCTACGGCGGTACCTGCAATGGGCAAACTCCTCAGCATATTTGCTGCGCCTCTTATCACTTCTTTTGCCATGCCCAAAGAGCCTGCATAGCCTTCAAACTCGCTTCCTAGGCTTATAGGGACCGCATCTTGCAAATGGGTTCTTCCAACCTTGACTATGGGCCTGAACTCTTTCGCTTTTTCCTCTATGCTCCTTTCGAAACGCTCCAGTTCTTCAAGGAGCTCAATGGTTTTCATAAGCAAAGATATGTGCATTGCAGAATGGTAAGTGTCGTTTGTCGACTGAGCCATGTTTACGTCGTCGTTTGGGTTTACTATGTAGCTTCCTTTCTTTCCTTTCAGCAATTCCGTAGCTCTGTTGGCTATTACTTCATTAAGGTTCATGTTTGTGCTCGTTCCCGCCCCGGCTTGGAATATGTCAAGTTTGAACTCTTTGTCATGCTTCCCTTCTATAATCTCTCTGCAAGCCTTAACTATTGCATCCCCCTTTTCTTTATTCAGCTTTCCTATTTTCATGTTGGCCTTTGCCATGCTCAGCTTTAGATATGCATAATGCTTTATGAAATACTTGCTTACTGTTATTCCAGATATCTTGAAATTCTCCAGCGCCCTTTCAGTCTCTGCCCCGTAGTATGCGTCATCTTCTATCTTTACCTTTCCCAAAAAGTCTTCTTCAATCCTCATTCAAGAGCGCCTCCTTTTTGAGAAGCTGTATTGCATATGCAGGATCAACCCCTTTAGGGCACGCTTCTGAGCATGCGCCTATGAATTCGCAACCCCATATTCCATTTTTCGAATCGACAATCTCAATCCTTTTCTTGTTCTGGTCTCTTGAATCAGCATAATACCTGTAAACCTGAGCAAGCGCCTGAGGCCCTATAAATGAAGGGTTGGAATTTTCAACAGGGCACGCATCGAGGCAGAGGCCGCACATTATGCAGTACGAGAATGGGAGGTATCTGTGAAGCTCTTCCCTGCTCTGCTTGTACTCCTTCTTTGCCTCGTATTGCTCTTTTTCATCGTTTCTGTAAAGGTAAGGCTCTATGCTTTTGTGTTTCTCAAAGAAATCATCAAAGTTAGCAACCAAGTCCCTCACCAAAGGCTGGGCCTGTATCGGCATCACCTCTATCTTGCCTCCCTTCATCTTTCTAATAATGTTTGTTTCGCACGCAAGGGAAGGTTTTCCATTTATCACCATTCCGCAAGAGCCGCAGACTCCCATTCTGCAGCTATATCTCATAGAGAGCGTAGGGTCTGAGCGCTCTTTTATCTCTATAAGCGCATCTAAAACAGTGGTAAACTTGTCTACCCATACCTTGTAATTTTCTTTCTCGAATACCTTTCTTTCCCTATTGAACCTTAAAATGCTAATTTCCGCCAATACGTCTCCCTTCTTTGGCCTGTTTGCCTCCTTCTCTCCGCCTCTTTCCTTCACTTCCATTTCTATTTTCTTGAACTTTCCATATTTCTCTTTAAGAAGAACAAGCGAAATGCCGAAAGCAGAATACAAGGCAAAGGAAGGTATGAGAAGTGCTTCTGCGAAGAGCGAGACTAACCTGTAATGGAATAGGGAAGAGAATGCAAAGAGTGCAATAAGGAAAGGAATTGCAAACATTGATATGTATTCAAGTATTCTTTTGTTCACGCAATCACTTCATAAAGCATAATTATTATCGCAATAGCCCAAACAGCATATGCCAATGCTGCCGCAAGCCCAAAAGCAAGGTCTTTGGCAAAATGCCTTCTCTTTGCATAATTTATAAACCTTTTGTCAAGCCTGCTAAACAACGCCCCTTTTGTAAGCATCTCAACCGCTCCTTCAACAAGCCTTACAATTTGAGGAGTAACCATTATAGAGATTAGAAGCAGCAAAAGGTATTCGAGCCTTTGGTACTGCCCCTCGTGGAAGAAGAGAAGCAGCGCGATTGTGTATAGGGCCACAAAGATAGAAGAAAATACTGCTATCCTGTAAAGTAGCGCGTGGAGCAGGCCTCTCTTGTAGAATCTCCACAGCCTAAATATTCTCTTGTTTCCTCCTCTAAGGTCAAAAAGCTCAATACTTTCTTTCTTCAGGCTCCCACCTCGTAATCCTTACAGGTATGTGGTCAATCTTTTCTTCTCCTTTTTCCTTATATATTATTGTATGCTTCAGCCAATTCTTGTCATCCCTGAACGGGTATTCTTCATGGAAATGCGCTCCCCTGCTTTCATGCCTTTGGATCGCGCAGAGCGTAGATGCATATGCAAGTTGAAGCATATTCCCTATTTCAAGAAAGTCTCTTAAATTTGTATTGTATTCCCTTGAAGTGTCTTCAAACCCTGAGTTTTGGTAGCTCCTTATCAATGTCTTTATCTTTTTCAGCGCTCTCTTCATGCCAGAGTCGTTCCTAAACACATACATGTACCTGTCCATTGTGCGTCTCATTTCTGCCCTTATTTCATAAACGTTGGCGCCTTCCTTCTTCGCAAGCTTCCAGATTCTTTTTTCTTCCTCTATTCCTATATTCCTGTTAGGCTCTGGCATGCTAGCCTTCTTTATGTATTCTGCAACCTCGTTTCCTACAATTCTTCCCCATACCGCGCATTGGCTCAGCGAGTTGCTTCCAAGCCTGTTGCTTCCATGCACGCTTACGCATGCGCATTCTCCTATAGCCCATATATTCTTTGCCAATCCTTTAATCGTATACACCCTGCCTTCTATACTTGTGTGCAGCCCTCCCATTGTAAAGTGAGCTGCAGGCCTTATCGGTATTGGCTCCTCCTTCGGGTTCACCCCAATAAGCTTTTCAGAGAGCTCCACAACCATCGGTATTCTCTCATCTATCCTAGAGCTCTCCAGATGCATAAGGTCAAGGTGCACGTACTCAAGCCCAGATTCTTCGTGCCTAAACCCTCTTCCTTCATTTATTTCTTTGATTATTGCCCTTGAAACGATGTCTCTAGGCGCAAGCTCCATCTTGCTCTTTGCATACCTTGCCATAAACCTTTCTCCTTTGCTATTTGTAAGGTATGCTCCTTCTCCCCTTGCCGCTTCGCTTATCAAAACCCCGCTCGGCACAAGTGCCGTAGGGTGGAACTGTATAAATTCCATGTCTTTCAGAAGGGCGCCTTCATTGTACAAAAGCGCTATGCCGTCTCCTGTGCTTGAATGCGCAGTGGTTGTAAATCCATATATTCTGGAGTATCCACCTGTTGCTACAATTAGAGCTTTTCCATAGAACTCTTTAAATGCGCCGCTTTGCAGGTCTATTGCAGCTAATCCGTTGAACTCATTTCCTTTTATGCTTATTTTTGTTGCAAAATGCTCATGGAATATGTCTATATTGTCGTATTTGAGGATAGAGTCATAAAGCGCCCTCATCAAAAAGAAGCCTGTTTTGTCAGCAGCAAACGCTGTTCTGGGTATGCTCATGCCTCCAAACGGCCTTTGCTCTATTCTTCCTTCTCTATCTCTGTTCCAAGGAACCCCCAAATGCTCGAAAAACTTTATCTCCTGTGGCGCATTTTTTGCAAGCAGCTCCACTGCATCTTGGTCCGCGAGATAGTCAGATCCTTTGACTGTATCGTATGAATGCAGATCTATCGAGTCCTTTGTGATTTCTGGATACAAAACGCCTGAAAACCCGCCTTCCGCCGATACTGTGTGGCTTCGCATTGCATGCAGCTTGCTCAGCACCGCTATCTTGCAGCGTTCATTCTTCATGGCTATGTGGAGCGCTGCACTTAATCCTGCGATGCCACTCCCCAGTATCACTACATCATAATTGCTTTCCACACTTAACATACGAAAGATAACTAAATAAATATGACTTTTATCGTTTAATAAATTTGTAAACTAAAAAGAAAGGTTTATAAATCACAAGCTTCAATATAACTAGATCCAAAGTGATGCAAATGGGAAATAAGATAAGCTTGGTCATCGCCACAGCCTTTTTGGCACTCTCAACAATGGCCCAGATAGCATTAGCACAAACCCCAGCGCAAGTAACGAACCTGACTTCAATCCTTTGCTCCATCGTGGCTGATGTGAGATTGACGGTAGGAATTCTAGCAATAGTGCTGTTTGTAATAGGCGGAATCCTCTACGCAGCGTCACACTTTATGCCTGCATCTGGAAATATAAGATCAGGATTTCAAGGATGGGGCATGGCGATGATACTGGGAGGAATAATAGGGCTAATACTAGTAATAATAGCGCCTTTTATAGTAGCTAAGGTAGCCTCATTCGCGTCTTCATCGGCTTCTATAGCAACCAACTGCTGATTTGTTTTTTTATTATGAATATTTTAGGAACTTATATTTGTCTAGATATGCCGTTGCCTGATACAAGGTAATGTATGGTATTATAATTAAAGAGGCTATGATGAGCTCAATAAGTTCTCCTATTTCATAGTCAAATCCCATGTACGGGTAGGCGAGACTGACTAAAAAATCTGTTGAGGTCAAAAGAAGAAGCGCAACAATAAGCCATATTATAAAGTTCGAAGGCCTTTTCAGTACTAAGGCAAAAGATTCTTCCATTGCCTTCAATATTGGCTTTTCTTCTATAACTATCCCACTGGGCGCATAGAAGAAAAATGGAAATATGGCTATAGAGATTACGAAAGAAACATAAGATTTGCCTATGTAAGAAAATGCTATTTCAGAGGCCAAAAATATGAAAAGAAAAAGAAGCACAATTGCAAAAACTCTTGAGGTATAGGCTTCTATTTTTGAAAAGTCCCTTCTCTTTATTGCTTGCCCGCTCCTTTCAGACTTTGCAATCATGTTTATCAGCACAATTGAAAAGCTGAGGAAAAGAGAGGATATGATCGAAGAGATTGCAATTATTGATAGGTATTCTTGGTTTATATTGATCTGCACATATTCTTTCCTTATCAGAACTGAACCCATTGTTATAAATGAGGGGAATGGGGCAAGCAAGGGTATTAGTATCGCTATAAGGAAAGGTATAGAAAAAAGTATAGATAAGTTTATGTGCTTGCTGAATATCTCAAAGGACCTCAAAAGGAGGTTTGCCATAAATAAATATAAGTATTAACCTTTAAAATGCTTCATCTAATCGCCTCGCAAGGGAGGGATTTTTGCCCGAGGTTTATGGAATTCCATAAGAAGGTTTATGCTGCTTCTAAGGAGCGCACTAAATTCAACTCCCAGATTTCCAATAGGAGTGGTCTTGTAAACGACCATTTGCGTCCAAGCGAAGTTGGTTTGCCAAATGTTGCTGTGCAACATGCGAATCAACTGATGGAAAGCCCCTTCCGTTAGGTAGGGCAGTTTACTTAGCCACCCTATAAAGCTCTTCCGCAGCCTCGTTTGCTGCAGA
>JAVZOJ010000025.1:0-9318 GCA_038882355.1 Candidatus Micrarchaeaceae archaeon
CTATGGATGAAAGCAAGGTCATGCTAGCTATAAGAGTAAGAGGTAGAGCAGGAGTAAGGCAGGAGATCAAAGAAACCCTGAATAGGCTAAACCTGAAAAGGGTAAACAACCTTGTTCTGCTCCCAATAAACCCCTCTACAATGGGAATGCTGAAAAAGAGCAAAGACTATATAACCTATGGAGAAGCAAATTTAAAGGATGTCGCTGAGATTTTGGAGAAAAAAGGGATAGCAATTAAAGAAGAAGAGTTGAGAGAAATATCTTCTGGAAAGAAGAAAGCGCGTGAGGCGTTGAGCATTCCGATAAGGCTGAGGCCCCCTAAGAGAGGATACAAGGGAGTGAAAGTCCCTTTTTCGCGCCACGGCGCATTGGGCTACAGGGGAGAGAAGATTATTGAACTACTAAGGAGGATGGTGTAATGGTGCTGAGGATAAAGAAAAGGTCTAGGAAGTATTTGGGCACAAGAAGATGGGGAGCCGGAAATATAAAGAACAGAAGAGGCTCAGGTGACAAAGGCGGCGTGGGAAAGGGAGGAAGAAAGCACAAATTTACGCATATTGTCAAATACGAGAAAGAAAGGCTCAAGCATGTGGGATTCTCCAGGCCAAATAAGCACAGGCTCGAAGAGATAACCTTGAGGGAAATAAGCGAGATTGCATCGAAGAGCAAAGAAGAAAAGCCTGTGATAGAGCTGAGAGGCTACAAGGTTCTAAGCAACGGCAGCATAGAAAGAAGCGTAGTTGTAAAAGCAGGATCTTTTTCTAAAAAGGCAGAAGAAAAAATAAAGAAGGCTGGTGGAGAGGCTTTAGTAATCAAGTGATTTATACGAAGGTTGCATTTTATACTGATACCTATCTTCCTGCAGTAGATGGTGTTGTAACATCTATTGTAAACTTTAGGAAGGGGCTTGAGGAGAGGGGCCATAAGGTCTACATATTTGCCGCAGGAGACATAACGAAGAAGGACCCGCCAAGGCAAAAGGACGGAAATGTCATCACTTTCGCAGGGATAAAGTTCAAGCCATACCCGCAATACAGGATTGCGTTCTTTCCATACCATTCTGTACTTAATCTGAGAAGACTGAATGTCGATATTGTGCATGCGCAAACGCCTTACATGATGGGATTTTCAGGCTTGGTCTCTTCAAAGCTCTTGAATTGTCCAGTCGTAGGCTCTTTTCACACATGGGTGATGGACAAAAGGATCATAGAGCGTTACTATCCTAGGAGCGCTTCAATCAAGAACCTTGCAAAAAAGTATGTATGGAAGTATACAACTTTTTTCTTCAAAAAGTGCAATGTAACTATCGCTCCTTCAAACACCACAAAAGAAATGCTGGAAAAGCATGGAATAAGGAATGTAGAAGTGGTGCCAAATGGGGTAGACTTAAGCAAGTTTAATCTGAAAGTGAGCAAGAAAAAGGCAGTAAGGCACTATGGGCTAGATGAAGAGAAGGCAAAGATATTATATATAGGCAGGCTGAGCCCTGAAAAGAAAGTGGAGGTGGCAATTAAGGCAATGAAATATGTCGACAACGCAGTACTTCTTGTAGGGGGAACAGGGCCTGAGGAAGAACGCTACAAAAGGCTTGTAAGGTCTTTAGGGATTGAGGGAAGGGTGAGGTTCTTGGGCTTTGTAAGCGACGAAATCTTGCCTTCTCTTTACTCTGCTTCAGACCTTCTTTGCCATCCATCAACCTTCGAGACCCAAGGAATAACTGCGATAGAGGCGATGGCTTGCGGCAAGCCAGTAGTAGGAGCCGACTTCATGGCTCTATCAGAGCTTATAATCAACGGCTACAACGGCGAAAAGTTCAAGGCAGACGATTACAGGGAATGCTCAATGAAAATAAGGAAAGTTTTAAATAATATCGATTCTTATAAATTTGGGGCGCTGGAAACTGCCAAGAAGTTTTCAATTGCGTCAACTACCAAAAAGCTATTAAATGTTTATGAAAGATTGATTTGAAAGGGGATTTTCTGGTCGAATCTAGCAATCTTCAGCAAGAAAAATCAGATGCTTCCGATGCCTCTAATGCTTCCTCGAGCCTAAATGAAAAAGGCAAGGGCATTAGCGAAGAAATTGGCAAGGCGATATCAGAGAGGAGGAGCCTAATCTCTAAAGCAAAGAAGATTAGGGACACGCTTTCTTACAAGAGGAGGGAAAAGAATGCGATTGACAAGCTTCTAGAGATGAATAAAGAAAAGCTGAAAGAAATAAGGAAGCTCATAAAGAGAAGAGAATCTTTGGAGTTCAAGATTGCAACTGAGGCGTTTACCTTAGACGCTGAGAAAGAGCTGATAAAGAAGAAAGAGGCGGTGGAAAGCGAGCTAAGCAGGCTTATTCACATCAAAAGAATGGCCAACAGGTCTAGGCTTCTCCAGGGCGATGTAGAGAAATTGGAGAGCGAGCTGAAAAGCGTAGAAGAGGAGATAAAGGCGAAAGACAAAGTTTTAGATGAGCTGTTCGCAAAGATAAGGAGCAAAAGGCAAAAGAAGCCAAAGGTCAAGAATCAGAAAGAAGATGAGATAAGCCTCTCTGACATTGCATTAATAAAGAAAGAGAATGAGAAAGGCGAAAAGAAAGAAGGCAAATAGGTGCAATTTTTGAAGGTCAGATTTTTGGGTGCAGCTAGAGAAGTAGGAAGAAGCTGCATAATGATAGAGCACAACGGTTCAAAAGCCTTGCTTGATTCTGGAGTAAAAATCGGAAAGGAAAGCGTCGAGCTCCCTCTTATAGATGAGCGCAGTGTCAAGGAGTTGGAGGCAGTAGTGATAAGCCATGCGCACCTTGACCATTGCGGCTTTTTGCCTCACCTTACAAAAATGGGCTACTCTAAAAGAATCTTTGGAACGAAGCCTACTTTAGACTTGTGTTCAGTATTGGTGAGCGACTACCTCAATATCTCAAAGCCCGAAGGCATTGAAAGGAGGGAAGTCTCAAAAGTGCAAGACTTGTATAAGCAGGTGAATTACTTTTCGCCATTCAAGACAAATGGCTTGGCTTTTAGGCTCATACCTGCAGGGCACATACTTGGAAGCTCGATGATAGAAGTTTGGTTTGACGATCACACGCTTCTTTATACAGGAGACTTGAATCTAAGGTCTACAACGATACTTGACGGTGCATATATGGAAGGACTCAAAGCCGACACTCTGATAATAGAAAGCACATATGGGGGCAAAGAAGACAAGCATCCGGCGGAGAAAGAAGTGGTAGGCAAGATGATTAAAAGCATAAACGAGACGCTTTTGTCAGGAGGAAAGGTAATCATACCGACCTTTGCAGTAGGAAGGGCGCAAGAGGTGCTCTTTATCCTAGACAACTATATGCGCTCCGGAAAGCTCGAAAAGGCGCCCATCTATATGGATGGGATGGTGAAAAAGGCCATGAAAATATACAGGCACAATGTGGTATTTGCAAAGGAAGAGATACAGAGAAGGATATTGATGAGCGATGACGATCCATTCAAGAGTCCCAATTTCGTAGAGGTGAAAGGTAGGGAGATGCGAAAGAAGGTTATAGGCGAAGAAAGCCCGTGCATAATTGTGACAACAAGCGGCATGCTTACTGGAGGGCCAGTCCACGTATACTTGAAGCACCTTGCGCATGACAGTAAAAACAAGCTTTTGCTTGTCGGGTACCAAGCAGAAGGCACTGCGGGGCGGATGCTTACAGAAGGCGCCGGAGAGATACAAATCAACGACGCGATTTTGAAGGTCAACATGAAAGTGGAGTTCTTCCACCTCTCTGCGCATGCAGATAGGCAGCAGCTGCTAAGCTTCATAGGAAAGGTAAGCGGATTGAAAAGGGTCATTTTGCTGCACGGAGAAGAAAGAAAAGGCCAAGAACTGAAGAGCTCTCTTGAAGGGAGCTACGAGACAATCTTGCCGAACCTCGGCGAAGAGATAGAGCTATGAGCCGAAATATTACCGAAATATAAAGAATATTTAAATAATCTTTTACCGCGAATCTTAATTATGAAATCAGAGAAAGATTCAACAAAAGCGAAGATTATAGATTTGCTGAAAGAGAAGCCGAAGACCCTTACGCAGCTCTCTTCTATTTTAAGGCTCGCCCCTTCTACAATTTCCCAGCACTTGAAGGAGCTTGAAGCTGCAGGTGCCATAAGAAAGTCAGACGTTTCTTTATCAAAAAAGTGGAAATACTACGAGATAACTCCTGAATTCTACGACAAAATGGTGACAAACAAAGGGGTAGACATTTCCTTAATACTGAAAAGGGCGGTTCCAGCGATATCTGTTGTTGCAATTCTTTCTTTCCTTATCGCATATTTCTCAGGCTCTTACTTTTCCCTGCCGATTCTTTTCTCAGATCCTCCAATACTCCCTCTTGGGAGCAAAGCCCTTTTGCTGAACATTACTGGGATTACTCTCGCAGTTTTGTATAATGGCAAGACCCACTTGGTTTTTGTGCCGATAAACAAGACTGTCGATGTGTTGAACTTGACCAACTCTTCAGAGGTCATGGGCAGCATTAGGATAAGGAAGGGAGCCTTAATCACCAAGGCGATCTTGGATATAAAAGATGGCAAGCTGAAGATTTGGAATCAAACATATACAGTAATCGTTCCAAACAACGCCGAGGTGAACTTTTCTTACAAAATAAACAGCTCTACCGGCGGCATACTCATCGATTTGTCTCCTACAGTTGCTCAAATATACTATACAAATTCGTCAACCTTCATTTTGATACCGCACCTTTCAGTTGCTTGTCTGGGGAATAGCCAGATTGCAAGGTGGAAACACGGAGAAGTGGCTTTAATAGCAGTTAGAAAAAGCGAGAACATGCTGAGAGTGGTAAACGCATCCGGGTATTCCAACGGGACCGATAGCAATATACAGATAAAGGTGTACAACAGCGGAAATGAAAGCCTTGTTATTGACCATTTGTTTGTCTTTGGAGAATTTGGCTTGGAAAGGTCAATATCGCTCCCTCTTCAGGTGTCGAGTAGCCAGATAATGCCTTCTCCTGGCTCTGCGCAGCCTCAGGTAGTTATGTTTGAAAGCTCTGTGAATTTCTTTGTAAATCCAAATTGTAGCGCATATATTCCTGAATTTATTGGAATGGAAGTGCACCCAGAGTATTTTCCTGTGGGCTGCACAATAGGGCCCCACCAATATGGAAACATAACATTCTCAGGGCCGATTAGAATTGCATTCTTCAATTCTTTGGGAGGGTCAAACCCGCTTGAGAAATACGGCATGCCTGTAGATGGAGAATACATATACCTTGTGATGGCCAATGGGAGCGAATACTATTTCGAGGTTGATTGCTATGAAGGCTACTGCGGCTCAGGGAGCTTTTTGTCAAAGGGCTAGCTTTTTCCTATAAGCGCAGTGCCCAAAAATATCAGCGCAACGCCGATCCAGCCTGCAACGTGCACTCTCTCATGCAAGAATACGCTTGCGAGCATCAATGTAAAGATGTAGCTTAGCCCTATAAAGCTGTAGGCCCAGCTCAGCTGGGTCCTGCCAAGCACGAAAAAGTAGAAGAGTGTAGAGAGAAGATATGCGCAGATGCCAAGGAATATCAGGGCGTATTCGGCATATGCGCTTTCTTCAAGCCCCAGCTTAAAGAAGAACTGCCCAACCGCGCCCAAGAACGTGCTGAATACCAGTATTAATGAGAATGCGAGCTTTTTGTTCATATATACACCAAAAATATCCCTGCGATTATTAGTATTATCCCTACCACCCTGTATTTTCCAAGCTTTTCCTTTAGCATAATAAATGAAAAGATCGCCACGAACGCAATTGAGGTAGAGAACACAGGGTAGGCGATGGAAAGGTAAACGTGCTTCAATGCAACGAGATAAAAGAAAAGTCCGAGAAAGTATAGAAATGCGCCCAATATTATGCCCTTTTTCTTTAGCGTTTCCTTTATGCTTGGAATGTTGATTTCAAAGTTGTGGAGATGCTTTTTGAAGAGAATCTGCGCAATCCCTATAATTGCTGCAGAAAAGACAATTGTCAGATAATACGGTTGCATCTGATCATCAACTGACAGTAGCGACTATTCCATCTATTATTCCATTCACCCCAAGCCCTCCAGTTGCCCTGACCACGATCCTGTGGCTTAATACCGGTTTTGCCAGAAACCTTATGTCTTCCATGCTTACCTTTTTTCTCCCTTCCAGCAAAGCTTTTGCCTTGGAGCAATTCATAAATGCAATGTCCGCCCTGGGGCTTGCGCCCATGACTACGTGTATATCTTTTCTTGTCTCGTCAACAAGCCGCGCTATATACTGCGCAACATCATTATCCATTTCCACTTTTTTTGCCATCATCTGGAGCTCTATCACGTCGATTGTTGTCAATACTTTTTCGGTCTTTATCTCTTCCTCCCTTTCCTTTATCCTTAGCATCTCTATTTCTTCCTCCATGGAAGGGTAAGTGACGTCTATTTTCATTATAAACCTGTCTGCAAGCACCTTTGGGATAGGCTCAGTGCCTTCAATCCTCAAAGGATTTTGTGTCGCGAAGGCTATGAATGGGCTTGGAAGCTTGAAGTCCTGCCCAGCAATCGTAACCTGCCTTTCTTCGAGGGCTTCAAGGAAAGCGTTCATAACCTTTGGAGGAGCCCTGTTTAGCTCATCTATGAGCAACACGTTTGTGAATATGGGCCCTTTCTTTACTTTTACTGCCCTCTCTGCTTCGTCGAAATAGGAATAGCCAAGTATGTCTTCTTCTTTCAGGTCAGCAGTGCCTTGGATCCTGCTAAATGTGCCATCCATGATGTTTGCCAGTGTTTTTGTCATCGTTGTTTTTGCCACACCTGGAACTCCCTCGAGAAGCGCATGGCCGTTCGCAACCAAAGCGATCAAAAGGAGCTTGAGCGTGTCCTCTTTTCCAGCAATCTTCTTTTTCAATTCAGACATGGCTTTTTCGTATATTTCCTTCGGGTCAACCAAAGCATCACCATTCTATGTTTACTTATTGGCAGCTTATTATTTTAAATAGCAGCACGGAATTTGGCAAGTTTCTGACCTTGCCCTATTCCCTATAGGGCGCTTGCTGAAGCCCTGCCAAGACTTTTCCTACATCAACTAAAGATTCCGGGGAGAGCTTAAATACTCTCTCTTCCTTCATTTCCAATTTTTCGCATACTTTTCTAAGCTCTTCTTTCTCCTTTCCCAGACTTTCCAGAGAGTCCAGAATCGCATTCTTTAGCCTTTTTTTCTTATGCTCCATAATCAGCCTAACGATTCTCAGCACTTCTTCATCATACTTTGCGTCTTTCGGTTTTATCAATACAATCGTAGAGTCAACTTTTGGCTCTGGGTAAAACATAGACTTGCCTATATCCATTATTTTTGTGATTGAGAGAAAAAGGTTTGAGAATACGCTAATCATTGAATATTCTCTCTCTCCTTCTCTTGCCATAAGCCTTTCTGCAAACTCTTTTTGTATGCACAGCAGCGCCCTTTTCTTGTTTTTTATTATGAACTCTATAGTCTTTGTCGAAAGGCTGTATGGTATATTTGAGATTATTATGTCTACTTTGTCAAGTTCAAGCTCTTCTCTGCTCATCTTGAAGAAGTCCCCATGCAAGAGCTTCAGGTTGCTGAAGAAAAGCCCGTACTTGAGCATGCAATAAAGCCTAAAGTCTTTTTCTACTGCCACTACCTTGTTTGCAACCCTGCAAAGGGCCTTCGTCAGCATGCCCTTCCCTGCCCCTATCTCCAATACATTTTTGCCCTCCCCATAAACAGCCTCAATCTCTGCGACGCGCTCGCTTTTCAAGAAATGCTGGCCGTCTCGGCTCATAATAGTAGATTTAATCTCCAAATTTTAATATTTTTTGTTTATTCCTTTTCTATAATCTTCTTTATCTTTTTCAGCTCTTTGATTCTTTCCTGCTGAGGGCCCCTGATAGGAAACCTTATTACAATCACAAACTTTGTGCCTTCTATTGCGTCTTGCATTCCAAACCTGAAGTTCCGCACCTTGCCTTTAAATTTTTCATATGTCACTTTGCCAATAAAGCACACAGCCTTTGGCCTTTTCTTCTTAATTTCTTTATATAGCCTTGTAACCCCTTCTTTCTCCTCGCCTCTCTTTAGCTGGGATACATCACGAGTCGGCTTGTCTATCAGGTTGATGAATCCAAATCTGTACTTTTTCCAGAACGCAGTGGTGTAGAACCTTCTCAGCTCTTTGTCATTTCTCAGCTCATCAATGCTTTTCTCAATTAGTCCAGATCTTGACAGGTTGTACCAAAAAGTTTTGTTGTTGGAAAAGGGAACGCCTCTTCTATATGATCCGTAATGCGGGTTTATCCCTACAAACAATATTTTTGCATTCTTTGGAACAAAATATCTAATTCTGCGAGCGGCCACTTGTAAAAATGACACGAGATAAAAATATAAAGAATGTGTAAACTGAGCGGAAGTATAGATTCGGGAGAGAACAACAGAACAAATCAGCAGGCCAAGAGAAGCAGCAATACCTGATTTTAACAATGCTTACTAACCATATATGACCGTGCCACTTTTTACTTTTGCAAAAGGCGTCAGCTTTCTTTTCATCTTAGACTTTTTCCTTATCTCAAACACTTCAAATCCCCTGGCTATCATTGCGTCGCTAACCAATGCCCTGTGGCACCTGAAAGGATTCCCCTCTGCGCACATTATGCATACATTTCCCTTTTCGCAGAGCCGCTCCAACTTTAATATCGCGCCCCTGAATTCTTTTGTCTGCATATAGTCTGCAAAGCCCCTGAAACTTTGATTTCTCCAAATTTTATTCTTTGAATCCTTCTGAGGCTTCCTTAGGCCTCCCAACTCCTTCATATGCAAATATCTTATCCCATATTTCGAAAGGACTTTTTCTATCCTTCCTTTATTGAATTCGCTCCTAGACCTTGACTTTGGTATGGTTCTGATGTCTACGAGCAGGTTTACGTTGTTATTTTTTAGTGTTTCGAGAAGGTCCTTGACGCTCATTGTAGAGTAGCCAACAGTAAACAGCCTTTTCACGCTTAATTTTCAGTGCTAAATAATAAATAGACTTAATCTTTGAAAAATTTTCGTGAAATTGAGCCGATGTTTGGCAAAATACTGCAAATATGCATAGAGAGGCGCCTCGGCCTGCGAAGCGGGGAAACGCAACGCATGGAAAACTCAATTTGTGCAAAAAGCGCCTTGGTGCCCTTTAGCTTGGATACCAAGTAAAAGGAATATATATCAAGAAATAAAAAATTATATCATGTCAGACAGCCAAACTCCACAAAAGGAAGTGTATCTGTTTTCCTTAAGGCATGACTTGGAGCAAGGAGAAGACTTCTACAAAGCAG
>JAVZOJ010000026.1:0-9172 GCA_038882355.1 Candidatus Micrarchaeaceae archaeon
CTTTTCCATGTTTGAGTACATAAGCACGCCAAACACATACTTTCTTGCGCTCGTTGCTGCTAGCATGCTAAACCTCATAGTAATAGGCTATTCCAACCTTTCCGGAACGAAAGAAGTTTATGAAGAAACTCCCCTTTACCAATCGAACGAGGAATGGCCGACCCTAGAAACGTTTTAGTCATCTCAGTCTTATTGAATCAAGATCCATTGGTGCCCTTGTTTCTATATGCATCCTCGAAGCTATCGTCCTTGCCAGTTCTTCGCACTTGTACTCCTCCCCGTGCATTGTGAATACTCTCTTTGGCGTTGCTCTAATTCCTCTTATAAACTCTAGGAGCCTCCTCTGGTCGCTGTGACCTGAAAATCCTTCAATGGTTTTCACCTGCATATTGATATTTATTGGCTTCAGCTTTCCATCGTCATCTGGAAGCGCAAGCTCTTTTGCCCCATTCTGGACCCTTCTTCCTATAGAAGTTACGCTGTTGTATCCTACAAATATCAGAGTGTTCTTTGGATCTTCAGCCATGGCTTTGAAGTACTCAAGAGAAGGGCCGCCGTTGAGCATTCCGCTACTTGCAAGGATTATTGAAGGGCCCTGCTCTAAAACTTCTTCTCTAGAGCCCTTCGCAACTTCGAATATCTCGCTCTCGAACGGCGAATTGTTGCTAAGGATTCTATGCCTGACACTTGATTTAAGATACTCAGGATACGCAGTATGGATCGCGCTTGCCTCAAGCACCATTCCATCAAGGAATACTGGAACTTCGAGCTTATATTCTGGGCTTGAGAAATAGGTTTCCAATACAAGCATAATCTCCTGGCTCCTTCCTACCGCGAATACAGGTATGAGGACCTTTCCATTGTTGGACAACGTTTGCTTTATCGTATCCATAAGCTCTTTCTCTGCCTGCTGCCTGCTTTGGGCTATGTCTCTAGAGCCGCCATATGTGCTCTCTATGAAAAGCGAGTCTATGCGAGGATACCTCACGTCTGCCTGCTCAAATAGCCTTGTAAACCCATATTGAATGTCTCCAGTGTAAACAATATTATGCAAACCTTCCCCAATATGCAAGTGGGTTATCGAGCTTCCTAATATATGGCCTGCATTATGGAATGTCATCTTTATCTCGTCAGTAATGTTCGTCACTTCGCCATAGTCTCTTGTTATCATGTGCGTTATCGTCTTCTTCATGTCTTTCTCTCTATACAATGGAGTCCCTCCGCTCTTTTGGACAAGCCCTATGTAGTCATAGTAAAGAAGCGTGGCAAGGTCTCTTGTTGGAGGGGTGCAGTATACAGGCCCATCATATCCAAACTCAAAAAGGTAAGGGAGGAAGCCCACATGGTCCATATGAGCATGAGACAGCACCACTGCATCGATGTCATCTATGGTTATGTTTGCCTCATCGAGATAAGGATATGCCCTGTTTTCTCCTTCAGATGCTGCATCTGCGCCTTTTATTCCAGGCTCTGGGCTTATCCCACAATCAAGGAGGATCTTTGACTGGTTTGTCTCTACAAGCAGGCAGCTCCTTCCGACTTCCTTGAAGCCGCCGAGCGCAGTGACCTTGAGCCATTCGCTCTTGAGAAGCACCCTGTTTACCTTTTTTCCTACATTATTTAAGAACTTCTTCCTTTCGCCCCCTTCATTAATAAGAAGCTGCCTTACGCCTCTCAGTATATCGCTGTTTATTGTAGGCAGCCTTATTACCTTTGGAGACCAATGCGTCTCGCTTATAATTTTTATCAGCGTAGAGCCTTTCTTTCCGATCACAAGCCCAGGCTTGACTGCCTCTATTGTTACCTCGCAGAATTCTGGAGAAAACTTTATGTTTTCTTGACTGACCCCGGACTCTTTCGGCACAATCTCCAATATTTTGGATAATGCCTCTTCCACAGGCATAAGCTTCGAAGGATCGCTTCTCACCAGTATCTTCTTCTTTAGAGATGATGAGATGTTTTTGACTATGCTCTCATCTTTGTACATTTCCTCTATTTTGTTTACATATATAACGACATCTGGGCCTTCATATTCTACTTTTGTCAGACCAGCAGATTCAGGCACAATGCTACGTAACTTTTCTAGAATTCCTTCCTCCTTTTCTGACTTTTCTTCCAAATCATCAACTCGCCAAAAAGAGCGTTTTAAAATTTTAATGCAAGAGCGTCATTTTTGCTCTTTCATTATCTTCTCTATTTCTTCTTTTGTATATTCTTTGTAGCCACCTTTCTTTGTTATTGAAACGACCCTGATATGGTCTCCAGTCGCAGAATCCCTTTTCATGGCTATCTGGAGTGCTTTGACTGCATGCCTTATTCCTTCTTGAACATTCATATTATCTGAGTAACTGTTTTCCAAGTAGCCTATCGCAAAAAGCGACCCAGAACCTGTAGAGATAAACTTGCTTTCTCTCGTAACCCCTCCAACAGGGTCTATTGAAAACAGTTCTGGTGCATCTACGTTTATCCCTCCTACGATAAACTGTACTAAAAAGGGAAAGTATTTGTTTTCCTGAAGTATGATTGAGAGAAGGGATGTAGCGGCATTTGGAGACATAAGCTTGTATTCACCCATATTATACAATTCGCTCTGGTACTTCAGCAGCTTAATTAGGTATTCCGCATCCCCAACTGATCCTGCAATAGTCACTCCTAAGTAATTGTTTATCTTATACACCTTTACTGCTTCAGAGTTGGCTATAAATGTATCCATCGTTGCTCTGCTGTCAGACGCAAGTATTACTCCGTCAGAACACACGATCCCTATCGTAGTAGTGCCTTTTTTCTCCAAAAATTCTTGGATTGATGCCATTAAAACAACCCTAAGTGTTTTCAGCCCAGAACAGATCCCCTTCCTATGGTCTCTTCTTTCGAATTAATAGGCTCTGCATAAGCAAATGTTCTATAGACTTTTGTTATTTTAACTTTATAAATCTTTCCTATCCTTGTTTTTCCATTTCTTACAAATACCGGAGTTCCTTCAATGTGGCCTATGCCCTCTCCGCGCGGGTTTCTAGCCCTAATCTGGAGGTCGTAAAGCTTCCCTTCTTCGAGCACTGCCATCCCCACGCACCAAAACAACTTCCATTAAAAAGTATTTAAACATTTTCTACAAATTTATAACCGCACTTACATCATTTGATAGTGAAGTTATATATTCCATAAACGGAGAGATTTCCGATTGAAGAGTTCACAAAGTATGGGGAGTAGAAAAGTATTTCATTGATGCCCTTGGACAAATGCAGAGAAATGTTGTATTCTTTGGCGCTTGTGGAGAAGTTGAGCGAAAAGATCTTATCCATGGCGTTCACTTCTACTGTTAAATTCCTCAAAGATATGCCTGTGAAGTATACTGTTGAATTTTTCTCGCTTGGAGAATACACGACAATACCTCTTTCGGGAGAGCCAAACCATGCAACAGACAAATTCCTGTCGCATTGAAATGGATTAGGGCAGAATATATCAAATCCAGGCACCCATATTCCAGAAGTATATGCAACAATCGATTTTCCAGAGATATTTTCTAGCGCTTTTTGAGTAGAGTAAATAGAAATATTTTCGCTTTGGAAAATCGGCTGCCCGAACTCACTCGTCAGGTAGGTCAAGAGAAGAATCTGGTCAGTATAGTTATATGCATTTCTTAGCACAACGATGAAAGGAACATTATATATGTTTAGCCAAAACAATGTAAGGTTTGAGTAATTCTCTATAATCGGGCTTACGTAGGAAAGGCCTTCGCCTTCTTCCAAATATGCCGCAGATGTGACTAAAGGTATTGTAGACAAAGATATGTTTTGAGAATAGTTTGTCCTGCTTATATAGCCTCCTATTATGGGCCTCCTTATTGCCGTTTCATAATAGCTCTCTATTCCTGGATAATATTCTGGCGATAAGGAAAAGTAGTTCTCTGTGGCTGGGAGGAAAAGAGTTGTGAAATTTCCGCTTATGCTCCCAAGCTCCCTCACTCCTTGCGGAATTCTAGTGCTGCTCATGAGAGAAAGGGCACTCTTCATGCTAAGCGGCGTTCCATTATACTCAATGAGAATGAGAATCACAAAAATAGTAAGCGCGTACTCTTTCTTTAGCCTTATGCGCTTAGTGAGCTCATCAAATCCAATTGCAGAAAGCATCGACAAAAGAAGGGTAACGATGACATCGAACCTTCCTGGCTCCCTTACAATCTTAAAAAGGGGTATTTGCCTATACGCCAAATACGGCCCTGGTATCTTTAGCCCTGTTTGGTTGAGCACCACATAGCTTAGCCCATTTGGAGTAGATTGAAGGTAAGGGCCGGTTGACATCCATGAAAATGCAACAATCAGAATAAGGGCGATCAAAATGAACTGGAATCTTTCTTTATTCTCTTTGCTTTTTCTGAAGTAAGAATACAGGGCAAATATTGAGAGGAATAGAACAGAATAGCCTAAATACGACACCCTTTCAGTTCCATCTATTTGATAAATTGAAGAAAGCGAAGAAAAAAGAGGAAAAAGAAGTTCATTATAGTAGCTGGGCACAAAGAAAGCAAGAAGGTTATCGCTCCAAAGTTCATTATGCGAAACGTCAGAAAGGCTGCGTGTCTGGTTCAACGCCTGGCTGAATCCCTTAGAGATGCCAAATAGGAAAGGCGAGCTTATTATTGCGGTAAGCAAAACAAAAGCCAGGATGCCATAAAGGAAGTTGAGGCTAAAGACCCTTTTCCTTGTTTCGCTAAAAGCGAGCAGGAGAATAATAAATAGAATTGAAAAGAACGAAACAATGATTCCTTGCTCTATGTCTCCGAAAAATGAAAGGAATACAAAAGCTATTGATGCGTACGCCGCATATCTGAGCTTCTTCGTGTCAAAGAATTTAAGGAAGAAGAGGAGAAATAGAGGTATGAATTCGACAGAACCCCAATTCAGGTGGCCATAAGCCTGAGCAATGTGCATAGGGCTGAACCCAAAAACGATGCCACCAATAAAAGAAGCCATAGGATTCTTTGTCACATAAAGGGAGAGCTCAAAAGAGAAAAATGAGGAAAGGAGAAACCCAAATATGAATATGAGATTATATGTGAGCGCCGAATTGAAAAAGGTTACAGGTGCAAATATTATTCCCGCAAGAGGCATTATTGTTTGGTCAACAAGAGATGCGCCTACAGGGTAAAAGAGCAGATGTGTATAATAAATGCTCATGTGGTGCGAAATTGCGTAAGGAACGTACCAAAGGAAAAACAGGCTTTGGAATGCATCTCCAGAACCGAATACCATAGAGGTGAGCTTAGGAAGTATTGGCCAAAACAATATGAGAGTAAGGGCTAAATAGGAAAAGAACGCCACAAAGTGTGGCTTTTTCTCTTTAATGAGCTTATTAAATTCAATTAAATAACGCTGCATGTAGATTTTATTTAATTATACTAATATAAGATTAATGTGTCATTATGCCAAAAAAGCCCGAATCTTCCGTAGAGTCGCTCTCATTCATATACATTGCCAATTTGATAAATGTGGCAATAAATCTATCCGCAATAGTGATAATATCAAACATATTGGGCCCCCAAAAGTACGCGACATTTATACTTTACTTTTCATTCTTTAGCATAATAGATATTGCAGGAAATTTCGGATTGGGATCTTACATATCAAAGAAGATGGGCGAAGGAAAAGGTGATGAAAAAACATATGGAGCTACATTGGAGCTAGGCCTAATGATTGGAGCCATCACAACATTGCTCGGCATCTCTTTGTCTTACTTTGTTTCGCAGATCTATTCGGAAAAAGGGGCAAATATGGCCTATTTCATGCTTGCCTCTTTGATTACCACTCCGGCAATCCTTTATGGAACCGCATACCATGCGCTAATAGGAGCTAAAAAGGCGAAGTATGCATCAATATCCTCAATTATCCAAGACCTTGCATACCTCTCGTTGAGCGTTGGCTTGATAAATGAATTAGGCCCTGCTTCTCCGATATTTGGCTTGCTGTTGAGCTACATAATTGGCTTCGCCATAGAGGAGTCGGCGCTAAAAATGAAGCCTAAAAAGGGGGACATAAAAGAAGCAGTTAATTTTTCATATCCAATAGCAATAAGCAATGCAATGAATGCATTAACAAACTACTCGCCTCTTTTCCTTGCTTTCTTTGTGGGCTCTGCGCAATTGGGAAATTACGGCCTAGCAATAAGAGGCTTCAGCGTAATAGCGGTCATTTATGGCTCGATAAAGCAGATACTTGTTCCTTATTCTGCATTTAAGAAAGGCTATGAGAGAGACCAAAGGGCGTTCGCTTACTCAATAGCATTGTCTGTGCCTTTGATTCTCTTCTTGGGCATATTTAGCAAAAGCTTGGTAAACATACTAACCCCGCGTTATCATCTAACTCCTCAATACTTGTTTCTTATTTCAATAGGAACAGCCATTGGGGTTTTCGGGAACATAGGAAGCGCGTTCGCTACAGGGTACGGGGATACGAAAGCGATATTGAAATATACCTCAATCTCCTTTTTTATTCAGCTTGCATTAATGCTTGCCCTTACACCATATTTTAATGTATATGGCACAATAGTTTCGTTGTTCTTTGCAGGAAGCTTTACATATTCTCTGCTTATTTTAAGGTACTTGAATAGAAAAGCTATGTTCTCTTATTCATACATGCCTAACATGATTGCTTCGTTTTTGATAATGGGATTGATAATGTACCTTATATCTTTCATAAGGGGCGACTTTCTTTCTTTGCTTTTAGGAGTTATCTCTCTCTTCTTATACCCTCTATTGCTATACTTTACAAAATCAATAAGTAAAGAAGACTTTATTATAATAAAAAGAGAATTTAATTCGATTGGAGATTTAGGAAGAGCAGTGGGAAAGGTTATCGACTTGTACATAAAGATGATGGATTGAATGAAGAAATTGCTTATGGAAGCAGGGCCGCGGAGTTCGGAGTGACCATATCAATAACAGGAATAGCCTCTACTCTTATCTACGGCATAATATTTATAATTATGACAAGGATCCTTGGCCCTGAGAATTACGGAATATATGCGATAGCGCTAGGATTTTCTGGCTTGGCAGGCTCTGTCGGAGGATTTGGAATAGGAACCTTTATGAATAGAGAAGCGGCAAGAAGAAATGGAGAAAAAGTAAACAGGCTCAGCTACGTAATAGGTACCTCCCTTCTTCTGCTTTTTGGATTCGACATTATTTTGTCTCTAGTCTTTTTCTTCATATCCCCAATAGCCGCGTCGATTATATTTAAGAAATCCGCTTACTCAATTGTACTCTATGTATCTTCGATTTCTATATTTGCAAATGTTGCATGCACCGCCTTTTTGCACGGCCTAATAGGGTATGGTGACAAAAAAGGCTATGTGATTTCTTCTCTTTCTCTCTCAATCTTCCAATCAATCTTTTCCCTTCTGCTCATCCTTTTAGGCTACGGATATCTTGGGGCAATTGCAGGCTATGTAGTAGGAATATACGTTTCCTTCTTTATCTCGCTATACTTTATAATTACTAGGTTCCATCCAAGGGTAAAAGAGTTCAGAAATTATGCGAAAAGGATAACATCATTCTCAATGCCCATCATGCTGAACAACATTCTTGGGGGTATAGCGCCAAATATAACACTTCTCCTGATAGGGTTTCTGTTAGGAAATGCAAGCGCTGGTTATTACAGTATAGCGAACAAGGTCTTTTACCTTCTTTCAATATTTTTGGCAGGGATATCGCTATCGTCTCTGCCCTTGTTCTCCAGCCTTGAAAAGAGAAGAAGCGCCAACCTTCAAAAGGCAGTGTATTACTCTATTCTTTTAAGCGCAACTTTGGTCCTTCCTTTCTCTGCATACCTTTCCGTCTTTTCAAAGCAGATTGTCGCAATACTGTTTCCATCATACGTGGAATCCTATAAGCTATTATTTATAGCAGGACCCGCCCTTTTCCTGCAAATACTTGTAATCTCTTTCTCCAATATATTGTATGCAAAGGGAAATACGAAAGGGGCGTTTCGCGCAACGTTGTCTTCAGTAGTAGTCTCGCTTGCACTGCTATACCCTATGCTGCTCCTATATGGGGATGAAGGGGCGATGGCAGATATGTTTATAATATCTCAGCTTACCTACGTTCTTTCATCATACAGGTTTGTCTCAGAAGAGTTGAGAGAAGTGATAAGAAGAATAGGAAACTTTAAAGGAGTAGCAATATCTAACGTAATAATGGGCTTACTATTCCGTATTGAATTGCTCTTTCCGATTCATTGGTCGATAGCGCTATTCATAGGCCTTCTATTGATAATATTTCTTTATCCTATCCTCCTGCCAGTATTCGGCACATTGACAGATGGGGAGAGAAGCGCGGTCCACTCAATATTGAGAGGCTCAAAAAACATGAGATTGGTTAGGATTTTGCTAATAGATGCGCCTGACAAACTGTTGGGAATAGAAGAGAGGTGATGTCCTGGACTATTCGAAGTTTACTTTGGTTCTCCCTACGCTTAACGAAGAGCAGACAATAGGAAAGCTGATAGACTTGGTAGAAAAGAGTTACAAAGGGATAAAGATAAGGGTAATGGACGACGGTTCAGAAGACAAAACTCAAGAGATTGTAAAGCTTAAAATGAAAAATTACACCAACATCGAACTCGTTAATAGAAAGAAATTGGGGCGAAAGAAAGGATTGACAGCAAGCATAATAGACGGAATATTGGGGGCAAAAACAGAGTATGTAATTGTAATAGACGCGGACCTTCAGCACCCGATTTATCTGATAAGGAAGATTGCAAAAGAAATGGAGAAAGAAGATATTGTAGTAGGCTACAGGAAGAAAGTAACAGAATGGGCTTTTCACAGAAAAGTGGTCTCCTTTGTTTTTCAGATATGCGGAAAGTTGGTGCTTTTTATAAGAAGGGGCGCATATTGCAAGGATATAATGAGCGGAGCGTTTGGGATAAGGAAAGACTTCTTTGCAAAGATTTATGAAAAGAATAAAGAGAAATTCGTATTAGAAGGGTATAAAGTGCTTTTTGATATACTTAAATGCATGGAGAGAAAAAAGGTGAAAGACGTACCTTATGTGTTTGAGAGCAGAAAGGGAGGAAGGTCAAAGGCAGGATACAGACAAGCGATTTGCCTAATCAAATCCTTTTTGAATTGATGGGCCTGCGGAGAATCGAACTCCGTTCTCCACTGTGTGAGAGTG
>JAVZOJ010000027.1:0-7844 GCA_038882355.1 Candidatus Micrarchaeaceae archaeon
TATTACTTCAATCCATGTGCTATATAATCGATTGCTAAGGTTAGGTCTGAATTTGCCTGGAATGGTTCAAAATTATGCTAGTGGACTTCTGTGGAGCTTGACTGACAATACAGCAATGATTTTGCATTGCAAAATAGCGCAAATGTGCATGCTTTTAGCTTGCCCCTGCTTCCAAAGACTTTGGAATTTCCACTTTCTTTACTGTCCTGTCAGGAAACTCTGTGCCTGGCGGCACGATGCTTACCTTTATTCCTATAATCCCAAACTTAGGGTTAGAAGCAAGCTTTGCCTTCTTCACAAGATTTGTTACATTTCCTGCTTTTGGAAGGTAACCAAGCCTTATCTTTATTTGTTTAGATCTTACGCCCTTGCCAGCGAGCATGCCTGTAGCAGCTATCTCTACCCCCAAAGCCCCATTTTGCATTACTTTCATTACCGCATAATGGAGAATCCTCCTTTTATTTAGCCCTTTCTCAAAAGAGTCTGATATAAACCTTGCCACAAGCTTTGGCTCAAGCCATTCATTTTCTATTTCATTCACATTTATTTGCGCGTTGCTTATTCCAAATTTTTCGTTAATTTCCTTTGTAATATTAGTTATTGTCTCTCCTCCTCTTCCAATCACCTTTCCTGGTGACTTCGTATATATTGTTATTCTGGTAATTACAGGCGTCTTTTGTATTTCTATGTTCGCTATACCTGCTCTTCCTAGCCTTTGCTCTATAAACCTTGTTATCTTTAATTTCGAAATGCTGTCATCTACAATGGCGCGTTCAGCCTTCAACTACTCGCCTCCTTTATCAAATCTTTGTTATCTGTTATCCCTATCTCTACTTTGGCAAACTCTAAGTCGCTATACATCCTGTGAGCCCTATACATTCCTCTTCCCCACCACATAGACCCTCTAGGCGGAACTCTTCTATATATCTTTGTTTTGTTTGCGCATGCATGTATCACTACTGCATTATCAACATTGATCGACAAAGATGATGAGTTAGCAATGGCATTCCTCAAAGTTTTCATCACAATCTTTGCAGCTTTCTGAGGAAATGCTCCTTTTCTTCCTCCGAGCTCATGTCTTGCACCCATATGCTTGTTGTGTTTTTTGTATTCTATAGGTCTCTCCATGTTTGCAACGTCTTCAAGAATCTTCAACGCATCATTGACCTTTTTATACCTTATCGCATCGCATACTGCTCCAAGGTCCTTAAAGCTGGCGTTTACGTCATAGACCTGTGCGAAAGCGACGCCTTCCTTGCTCTTATTGTAAGAATATTTCATTACTTCACCGCAATATTCTTGCTTCCTTTTGTAGCCCTAATTCCAGGGGCGGAATGAACAACCCTTTTTACAGTAAAGGCAAAATCGCCTAGCCTGTGGCCGAGCATATCGGGTGTTATTGCTATTTCCTTGTACTCTTTCCCATTATGCACTGCTATTCTGGAATCAACCCACTCTGGTATTATTACTGCTTCTCTCAACTTTGTCTTTACGACCTTTCCATTCTCTTTTGATTTCCTAACTTTCTCAATGAGTCTTTTGTACTCTTTTGTCATCCTTTTCAAAGACCTTCTCTGCCTCGACTTCAGAAGCCCCATAAATTCTTCGATGCTCATGCCCTTAAGCTCCTCGAGCGTTTTGCCTCTAAATAAAAACTGCCTTGGCACTTTTTCACCTCTTCTTCCTTCCTACTCTTCTTGCTGCTATGTGGCCGACTTTCGCTCCAGGAGGAGCGTTTCTCGATACCATGCTTGATGCGCCTTTGTGGTGCTGCTTTCCTCCAAATGGATGGTCTACCGGATTCATCTTCACCCCTCTTACTCTTGGCCACATCTTGTTTATTGCATGTGCAATGTAATAGCTTTTACCTGCTTTCATGATGGGCTGGGCATTCATGCCCCCTCCTGCTGCGACACCTATCGTAGCAAGGCAATCTCCTTTGAGGTTGATGATCTTCTTTGAGGGAAGTTGGACTGAAACAAAGTCTTCTCCTTTAGCTACGACAAGCCCATATGCGCCTGCGGTCCTTGCAAACTTTCCTCCATCTCCTGGTATGTTTTCTATGTTATATATCAACATCCCTTCAGGAATGTCGCTCAATTTCATTATGTTCCCGATTCCAACCTTTTTCCCGATTTCTATTTTGTCTCCAATCTTTATGCCCTCTGGCGCTATAAAATACGCCTTCACTTTGTCTTCGAACATTACTTCCATAAGGGGAGATGTATGGGCAGGGTCTTTATCTAAAGAAATCACTTCGCCTTCCTTAGACTTCGTGAGCGCTAGCTGTGCGTATGTCACGTCCGCATGAAACCTGTGCGAAGGCTTTGCATACGCGTTGCTTCCTTTTCCCCTTCTTTGCTGCCTTAGTCTCTTGCCCATAAATTACACCAGCTTGAGCTTTATAGCTACATCTTTTGCATTATACTCTTTCTTTAGCTTTATATATGCTTTTTTCTTGTTTCTCGGAGTTATTAGCAGATTTACGCTTTGAACCTTGACTCCAAAAAGCTTTTCAAACTCATCCTTTATCTCCTTTTTCGTCGCTCTAATGTCAGCAATGTATGTAATCGTGTTTCTTTTTTCTATAAGGTTTATTGATTTTTCAGTTGCAAGAGGATAAAGAAGTGCCATTTCAAATCCCTTTTATATTGCTTATTGCGCTTTCAATATTTAATATTGCATTTTCGCTCCAAAGAGAAGACCTTGGAACAGCCCCTGGAACTAGGAGCTTAACTTTTAAGTTGTTTATAAAGCAAACATTTACTCCTGGTATGTTCCTTACCGCTTTTGCAAAAGGGCATTCTTCATCCAATACAACCACCAAGAACTTCCTAAACAGCCTAATCCTTCCGCTTCTTCTGTGCCCTTTTCTTATTCTTGCTCTGTGGCTTTTTTCCATTTCTTCTCCGAAGCCAAACTTTTCCAATATCTTTTCCGCTTCCTTTGTTTTAGATACGCTCTTAACAGAATTGTCTATGACTATTGGCATCTGCAATCCGTTTACCTTGACTTTTGCTAGAGCGCCTACTGCGTTAAGCATTGCGAGCCTATACTCTTTCTTGTTTATTCTTTCATAGATCTTCTTTTCTATCTTTTGTGGATGAGCCCTTCTTCCCTTCTTTGCGGAAGGTACCCTTTTCACATCGCCTATCGCTCCGCCTCCAAGTTTTTCTCTTGGCAAAGGAGGCCTGCCTATGTGCCTTCCTCTCCTCCATGCTGCGTTATATCTTTTTATTAAATTTGCGGTTGTTTGCATGCCTGCAAGAAGGAATCTGCCTTGCGGCTGGAGCTCGCGCGTCTCTTCTGCTATAAGCGCCCTCCTTATAATGTCTATTCTCGGCTCAACTTCGAATACCTTTGGCAATTCCATTTCTCCAATTTGTCTTCCTTCCTTGTCATATATTTTTGCTTTCATAATAGGTCAGTTCTTTGCAGATGTAGATATATATGTGACTGTCGGAGCCTTTATCTCTCTGTAATTCCTTAATGCAAGCCTTAGTCTCACAAGCCTTTTTGGGCTTCCAGGTATGCTCCCTAATACTGCTATGTAATCGTTTTTTATAAGTCCGTAATGCAAAAACCCTCCTCTTACATTAACCTTATTTGCGCTCTCTTTGCTCCCTACCAATATCACTCTTTTATTGAGTTCTGTCCTGTAGTTGAATCCCATATGCCCTGCTTGAGGCACAGTATATAAGACCTTTGGAGGGTGCCATGGACCTAGAGAACCTACATGTCTTACTTTTCCTGTGGCTTTTCTAAATTGCCTTGCAACGCCAAATCTCTTTATAGGCCCTTGCCATCCTTTTCCTTTGGATATGCTTGCCACGTCTAAATACTCTCCTTCTTTTACAAACTGGCTTGCTTTCAACTCCTTTCCCAATAGGCTTTCTATATATCTCAATTTTTCATTAACATCTTTCCCTCCGACAGGTATCTCGAATCTATATTTTCTTTTATTTCCAAAGCCCAAAGAGGAGGCATCTGCAAAAGCAAGAAGAGATATGTCCATTACCTCTTTTGAATCCTTGATTTCTTGAATAGAGTGCTTGCTTTTTGCCCTGACTTCTTTTGCAGCATTCTCGTCATATACCTCGAGCAAAGGCGAAGTGTATCCTTGCTCGTTTACCCCATATGCCCTTATTCCATACGCCACTATTCTTGGTATCTCTATTACTGTGATCGGCCTTGAGACCTCAATCCCTTTTGTAGGTGAGTTAGAATCATCAACCATCAGAATGTGGCTCATTCCAGCCTTAAATCCCAAAAATCCCAGAAGCCTTGTCTTCTCTTCATTAGGGTAGCTTCTGACCCTGGGCAGCACTCTCTTAGCTCTTCTATGTGGCCTAAATTCTAGAGAACCTCTTCTCATGGCTATCAACAGAAAGGAAGAGATATTTGATTTATTATTTTCTCGGAAAGATATAAATAAATTAGTATGTCTGCGCTTTCATTGCTTTATGAGCTTTAGGTCTGGCCCATATACCTTTGTGTTGCTTAATTCAAACAAATTCCTTTTAAACAGCAGGCATTCTTTGATGTTTTCTATCGTAATTCCTCCTGTTGCATAGCTATAGCTTGGCACTATTACGAGCTCCTTTCCTTTGCTTTTCGAAACGACCCATGCCTTTTCGCCAGTGCCTATTAAGAAGTGGTAGTGCCCCATTACCATTGTCTTTTTCCTCATTGCCTCTTTTGATGGAAAAGAGTGACCGTGAAAAAAGGCAAACCTCCCTATCAATATCTCCTTTTTAATGGTTGCGCTTACTGATATGTCCTTGAGCACTTCTTCTATCATTCCATCATGGTTTCCTTTGCATATAATCAGGTCGCACTCAATATTTGAGAAAAAGTTGCTCAGCATCTTCAATTCTTTTCTCTCAGGATATCCTATCGTTTCTTTGACATCTCCTAATATGATGAGTCTTTTTATTTCCCTACTTTTGCAAATTTGATTTATCTCTCTTCCCATCCTCTTTTCTATCTCTGCAAATACTATTCCTTTCTTTTCTTCTTCTATTGTAGAGCCAATATGAAGATCTGCAACGACCCCATATTTTTCTCTGGAATCGATAATGAGAAATGGGCATCCTTTTATTGGCGAAACTCCTTTGAAGAACTCCATGTACTCTTATTATTAATTTTGTTTTTATAATATATTTGTGGCAGATTCTTTACATATTGGAAAGATTAGGGGAATAAGCGTAGAGCTACACTGGACATTTTTATTGCTTATTATATTTTTTCTACTTATATCTCCTGCTCTTTTTATAATCATTGTGTTTCTCTTTGTATGTGTATTTATTCATGAATTGACTCACTCCATAACTTCTCAAAAGAACAAAATTCATGTGGAGAGAATCGTGCTTCTACCAATAGGCGGAATATCTGTAATCGAACCCAAAAAGATGGACCCGAAAGTTGAATTTAATGTGGCAATATCTGGACCAATCATGAGCATACTGCTTGCGTTCATCTTCGGAGCAATTGCAACCCTTCTAGGCCCAGGAATAATTCAAAAGTTTGTGCAAGAATTCTTCATCTTAAACCTGCTTCTTGGGGTATTCAACATAATACCTGCATTCCCTTTGGATGGAGGAAGGGCGCTTAGAAGCTGGCTTTCGGAAAGAAACGATGAATATGTTGCAACGAAGAAAGCGATAACAGTCAGCAAGTATTTGATATACTTGTTTGTAATAGGCAGTGTAGGCTTTGTCTTGTTCGCAAACAATTATTCAATCGTTTCAAAAGAGTTTATATTCATGTGGAACCTCATAATCGTCTTCTTCCTTTACAGTGGGATGAAATCTGAGGAGTCTTTTATGGAGATAAAGAAAAACACCGAAGGCATGAATGTTGGCGTGGCTTCAAACAAGCACTTCTTGTTTGTGCCGCATATCGAAAAAAGAAGCTGGAAATATGTATATATGAAGGTAAAGAGAAGCAAGGAGCATACATTGATATTCAGTAAAAAAGATGAGTTTTACTTGCTTGATTTGAGGAGATCTGCTTCAAAAGACATGAGGGCTTCCGCAGTAAGGATACCTGCAATAGATTATGATACAAATATTGCTCAGGCATTAAGCATGCTAGAGTCAAGCGACTATGGCATAGCTGTTGTAAAGAAGGGGAAGGAGCCCATAGGCATAGTTACTGCGCAGCACCTAAGGACCCTTATAACTCTACATATGATGGCGAAGAAAAAGAGAAAGAGTATAAATAACTGATCTTTCAATATAGAAATGTGCGGCCGGTTCAATGCTTTACTTAAAGTCCTTATATTTAAGAAACTTCAAGTCTTTCAAGAAAGGCGAGCTAAGGTTTAGTAAAGGATTTACCTGCATTGTAGGGCCTAATGGATCAGGGAAGAGCAACATCTGCGATGCTATCTTGTTTGGCTTGGGCGAAAACTCGCTAAAGAGGCTAAGAACAGTCAGGTTTGGCCATTTAATAAATGCCTCATCGAAGAGGGACAAGTTCGGAGTGAAGATGGAGTTTGATGGCGATGAAAAGATTACTGTTTTGAGGGTAGCAAATAAGAATGGAAAGAGCGTTTACAAAGTGAACGGAAGAAGAATGTCTAGAAGAGAGGTAATTGAGCTTTTGTTGAAGTATGGAATAAAGGCAGATGAAACCAATACAATAACACAAGGAGAGATCAACAGGCTGATAGATTTGACTCCGAAAGAGAGAAGGGAGCTAATAGATATTGCTTCAGGCATAAAAGAGTTTGACGAAAAGAAAGAAGAGGCGCTCAAAGAGCTTTCGCAAGTAGATATAAAGATAAATGAATCAAAGCTTGTTTTAAGGGAGAGAGAAGGGTTTCTAGAAGAGCTGAGGAAAGAGAAAGAGGCGGCTGAAAAGTATATTGATTTAACAAACAGGCTGAAGAGCCTTAAGTTTAGTATATTAGTTCTGAAAAAAAGAGAAAGCGAAGAAGCGCTCAATTCAATAGTTAGGGAATTGGAAGAGGTTGAAAAGAATCTCAGCGAGCTTGAGAAAAAGAAGAAAGAGATAGAGGAGAGGATTAGCAACAGGTCTAAAGAAATATCCGAGCTCACGGAGACCTTAAACAAGAGCAACGTAGTTCAAATAGAGACCAAGAAGAAATATGACAGCATAAATTCTTCTATTATCAAGCTAGAGTATCAGAGAGACTTGATGTTAAAAGAGATTGAAGAAAGCAAAAGAAGCATAGAAGAAATCGAAAAGAAAATAAAAGAGAGGGAAGAAAGCATCAAGAAAGATGAAAGAGAGCTAGAAGAAATCAGTGCAAAGAAGCCAGAAGAAAACTCCAACTACGGCAATTCAATAATAGAAGAAAATGAGGTTATACAAAAGCTTGAAAAAGAGATTGAGGAGCTTGAAAAAGAGAGAGAGAAAAAGCTTGACGAACTTTCGAGCGCAAAGGCAAGGAGCGAAGCAATCGCATTTCAGCTAGGTTCGCTGGAGCAAGAATTGGAGAAGAGCAGAGCTTCTATGGCAGTGCTTCGCGCAGAATATTATGAAGAAACAGAAGTGGCGCAAGATTCAAGGAAGATAGAGGAGATGATTAAGGAATCAAAAGATAATCTCAGCAAGCTTTATGAAATAGAGATATCTTTAAAAGAGGAATTGGCTTATACAAGGCCTGAGAAAGAGATAGATCTTTCCCAATTCAAGGGATTTTACGGAAAGGTAGAAGACCTTTATCAGTGCAAAGATGACTTTTACGTTGCTGTTTCTTCGGCCCTTGGAGCGAGGTCTTCTTATGCAGTTGTAGAATCTATTGATGATGCACATGAAATAATAAGCTATTTGAAAGAGAATGGAGTTGGAAGAATGACATTTATACCTCTAAA
>JAVZOJ010000028.1:0-7694 GCA_038882355.1 Candidatus Micrarchaeaceae archaeon
AAGACACCATACAGGAAAGTTGATAGACCTATTCCAAATGGTATAAAGAATCCAATATAAGATCCAAAGAAACTGTAAATTAAGATTCGTGGATATTTGAGAGCGAACACGGTGTCAACAACCATAATTGCTATACCTATACTTATGTAAATCAGCCTGTACTTCATAGAAAGACACCTTTTATTATGTGTGAGTATAGCTATTTAAATGTATCACAGAGAGCACCCAATTGCTTTCTCACATATATAATCAGCACCTAATAGCATAATTCTTTTGGTCTGAAACCAATTCCTTCTTATATTCTTGCGCCAACATCATTTTATTACTTAAAAATATGAATATGAAGTATGCTATACTATAACAAATAGCTAAAATAATAAATGCACCAAACAGCACTCTCTCTCCATTTTTATCAGTATCCTTTCTATTCGTTTTTGTTGTGTTTTCATTTTATCCCTCATTGCTTAGCTGTATAGATTTCCCAATTTATCGCCTTGTCCAAGCCAATATATTCTGCCTCTTTATAGTCGTATGGGTCAGCCCCATCATTTAAGTCTTCTATGAAAACTATGTATTGGTTTATCAATAGCTTACGCATTACCGCCCTTTCAAGCTTTTCCTTTTCTGCTTCTGGTAGCATACCACTAAGAGAAACATTAAAGCACCCCTTGCCATAGAAGAAAAGAACAGGCTTAAATTTCCAAAAGCAAAAGGCCTGGAATTGAATAAGGAAAGATCAAATAAAGGCTCTCCTTCTTTGCGCTCTACTGCTACAAACAAGATAAGGAAGATGAGTGAAATAAGGAAAGAAGCAACGACAAAAGGATCGGACCACCCAAGCAGAGAAGACTTATAGGGCAGAAGGGCATATGTGAACCCTAAAGATGCAAAAACAAGGCATAGTGCAAGGGAAATGTTCCCCAGATAGTCTATCTTTACCTCCTTTTTTTCATACTTTCTGTTAAGCTTGAATATAGACCAAAGCGCGCCGGCGATTGCAAATGGAACGCTGAGAAGGAATACAAAATGCCAGTTGTATGAAGCAAGAATCCCTCCCACAACGAGACCAAGCAACGTACCTACGATTAAAGAAACCTGGTTTAGTCCTAGCGCCTTTCCTCTTTCATTCGGAGGGAATGCATCTGTAAGGAGCGCCGCGCTGTTTACCATCAAGAACGAACCTCCGACAGCCTGAATCATTCTAAAAAATATTAGCAGAATCGCGCCAAAATTCCCTGATTCATCTGGTATAAAAGAGAGAAAGATTGAAGCTATTGCGAATATTACAAAGCCAATTGTGTAAAGCCTGGCTTTCCCATACATGTCTGATATCTTCCCCAGAGTTACAAGAAAGGAGGCAATAACGATGCTATATCCCATTAATATCCAAAGCAGAAAAACGAATTCTCCTGGCAGGAAAGGGTTTATTCCTAGACCCCTGAATATCGAAGGCAGAGAAACAATTACAACGTTGATGTTAATCGATGACATAATTGTTCCAAGAGTAGTATTTGCGAGCACAATCCATTTGTAGTCCAACAAGTCACCCGTTTGCAGGGGGTGAGATTTGAACTCACGCAGCCCTAAGGCACAAGGTCCTAAGCCTTGCGCGTTTGGCCAAGCTCCGCCACCCCTGCATAACTACTGTATTTCAGTTTATCTATATATCTTTTATCACATCGCATTGCAAGGGCAGGCCTTGCAATAAAATAATGGAATGCGATCAGAGAGAGCAAAATAAAGGGATTAGTCTACGCATGCAATAAGCTCAATTGTGCAAACAAAGGCCTCGCTAAAAGTTCAGGAATGGCGCTAGAGTCGCAATCTGTGCAACCTGCGCATTGTCAGAAATTCAATAGGAGCATAAAGAACAAAAGGTAAAGGAGCGTATATGCGTAACAGAAATGGAAATCTGCAAAGCCCTTTTGCAACTTTGTTCTCTCAAGCCCTGCCTGATAGGATCTCTTCCAGCACCTTTGCGTTATTGTGCTCCTCGTCACTTGCTGAGTAGATCAGCACAACATCTTTCTCTTTTATTAGGTTTTTCAATTCTTCCAGGGACTTGTTTCCTTTTAGCTCTTCTTTGTACCTCTTCTTAAATTCTTCCCACTTTTTGGGGTCGTGCCCAAACCACTTCCTCAATTCGTTGCTCGGAGCAACTTCCTTTAGCCAAATATCTATCTTCGCCCTTTCTTTGCTTATCCCTCTTGGCCAAAGCCTTTCAACAAGCACTCTAAGGCCATCCTCTTTTTGCGGCTTCTCATACACCCTCTTTGTCCCTTTAAGCATAGTATACTCTTTCCATATAGGATTTAATATTTTTCCTATTAAACTTTATTGTGGAGAAAAAAGAAGAGAAGGCAGAGAGGATATTCGAAAGGGTGCTGAAGTTTATCAAGCCAGAGCAAAAAGAGATTGAGAGCAATATTGCGTTCTCAAATATGCTTGTAGGAAGGCTGAAGGAAATCGTTCCAAGAGATGTAAAGGTCATGGTTTTGGGTTCTCTCGCAAGAGGAACATATCTGAAAGGCTCTGCGGATGTTGACGTGTTCCTTATTTTTAACAAAAAGGTGGGAAGGGAGCATGCAATCAAAAAAGGACTTGAATACGCAAAGAAGGCGGTAAAAAAGGAGAAAGGAGAGTGGTACGAATTAAGGTATGCAGAGCATCCATACATAAGGGCCTACTTCAAATATTCCTCGCTCAGGGCAGACATAGTTCCTGCCCTTGAAATAGAGAACATAGAGGATATGGGGACCTCTGTAGATAGAACTCCACTGCACAATGAGTTTGTAAATGCAAACCTAAGCGAAAAACAAAAAGACGAAGTCAGGCTCCTAAAGCAGATGCTCAAAGCGCACGACATATATGGCGCTGAGGTGAAGACAGGCGGGTTTCCAGGATATCTCTGCGAGCTCCTTATAATAAACTATGGGTCGTTGTGGAACCTATTGAAGGCCTTTGCCTCGATAAAATTGCCGATCGTAATATATCCAAAAGAAAAAAGAGAAGACAGAAAGGCAGAGATACTGAAAAAGTTTTCTTCCAAGTTCGTAGTTGTCGATCCGGTAGACAGCAATAGAAATGTGGCGGCTGGCGTAAGCGAAGAGTCTTTGTATAAGTTTATCGTTGCTTCGCAAAGATTTACAAGAAGGCCAAACATAGGAGAATTTATGCAAAGAGGATATGCGCATAGAGATATGAAAGAGCTTTTGATGACTCTAGGAAAGCTTGGATTAAGCGTAAAATGCATAGAGTTGAGCGTAAAAGAAAAGAGCGAAGACGTAATAATACCGCAGCTGAGGAGAATTTCAAAATATTTAGAAAGCGCGCTTATGGAGGAGAAAATGAATGTAATCGAGACAGGAGAAATTATGAAAGCAAGGAAAGGCTATATCATATTGGTCTTTGAAAAAAGCCTATCAAAATATTTTTCATATAAAGGCCCGCCCATAGAGCACGCATACAATTCTGGCAAGTTTTTTGAAGAACATCGAGGTGCAGAATTCGTTTTTGTAAAAGGATCTAGCCTATATGCGATAGAGAAAAGGAGGGAAAGGAGCTGCGAAGAAGTCATGAGGGAAAAAATGAGAGCATGCAGCCTTAAGTTGAAAGACGTGGCGTTAAGCAGCTTCAGGCTGATAGACATATCGAAAGGTATAGAAGAAGACGTGTACCTTGAATTGAAGAAGAGCCTATTTATTTGAAGCAACTCCTGCCGGAGTTGCGAAAGGATAGGATGTGAGCCACCTTAAGCCGCTTTGCCGCTTTGCGCTGCTATATCAACAGTTTTGAGCAAGGCTTGAAGCAAGGAAGCGCAAGGCAGATATTTATGATGGAATTGACCTATCTTGTCAGCCAATCTTTCTGCTTGAAGAAAGTAAAGAATCCATAGATAGAGACTACGAACAGTATTCCAAGCACAAGAAGGCCAGAGAGCAGTACTTTCTTCCTCTCAGACTTTATCCTTGAAGCCAAAAACATAGCTATTCCGAATAGGCCTATTAAGTCTAGCGCCCTTATCCAAAATGACAGTATGAGCCTTGGGGGAAGGAATAAATGAGTGGTTGCAAAGAGGTAGAAAAACATTCTATGCTTAAAGTAAGAGAATATATTCAAATGCACAATATTATAAAAGCTTGCAGCATTAAGCAAAAAAAGAAGAAGCGGAAAAAAGAAGAGGTATATTATTTCAACTTCATATATTAACCCTTTTTTGAAATAAGAGCCATCAAAGATTTCCTTAAACAGGTAGAAGTAGCCTCCCCTTGTCCACCTCAGCGCCTGCTTGAAGAATCCAACCATGCTTTTTTGCGGCTCTGTTATTGCTTCTGCATCGTAAGCAATCTTTGCCTTGTAGCCCATCTGCATGATATAAGAAGTCCTCTGCCTATCTTCGCACAGATTTGTGCTGATTCCCATAAATCTTAGGTTTTCAAATTCTTTTGACTGAAGGAAAGGCTTTATTAATTCAGTTCTATACATGCCGCACTGTCCATTAATGACAAGCTGAGAGCCATACTTCTGGGTGACCCTTGCAGGTATTTCTTGGAGCCTCATAAAGAATTCTGAACAGTAATATACGATCTTTTTGCTTTTTCTCACTTTTATCGTGCAGCCAACGCCCCCAGTAGATTCATCGAATTTCCTTAGCATCTTCTCTATAGATCCTTTCTTTATCTCCGTATCGCTGTCTATAAGCAATACAAACTCTGTCGATATGTATGCTATTCCTCTTCCAATAGCGCCTCTTTTTCCCTTTCTAACTTTAGAATAGTAAAACCTTCCTCCATATTTCTTTGTTATTGTTCTGTAAGGCTCTACATTCCCATCTCCAAACACCACAAAGTCTATCCCTTCATTCGCTATGCTTCTTACGCACCTCTCAAATACCTCTGGTTCTTCCTTATAAACTGGTATTAAGGCAGAAACCTTCTTTTTGTCTACTCTCCTATTTGCATCCTCGTTTCTTACTTTAAATGATTGAAGGGCATTAAAGAGAAAAAAGATTGCAGAAAAAAATGCAAGGAAATAAGCGATATACGAAAGCAAATGGAACGGCACAGCATTCACTTTAATAATATTAACTTGCTATATTTTAAAAGCATTTAGCTATGTTTCTATCCATTGCCAAACTGATCTTAAATGTTGGGAGTAGGAGTCGTGTTTGTGTTCTTTGCAAGCATAGCTTTCTTAGGGTTTATAGTAAATTCCTTGTTTGAAAAGATAAAGATAACGAATGTATTGCCATTGATTTTTCTCGGGCTCCTTTTTGGGCCTATCTTTCATGTTATAAACGTCCAACCGAATAGCGAAATTGGAAAGCTTACGCAGTATATTGATGCCATAGCTGTGGCGTTTATACTATTCGATGCAGGGGCAAATACAAGGTACAAGGAATTAAGGCGCGTGTTCGCAAAAGCCAACACATTCACATTTTTGGTCCAGGCATCTACAGGCATACTTGCGGCGATTATTGCAAATTACATGCTGCACATAGGCATCATCTACTCGCTCATATTTGGATTCGCAATTTCTGGACCTAGTTCAATAATCGTACCCACAGTGGCGAAAGTGATAAAAGTTCCGAGAAAGCTTAAGGCCACGTTGATCTATGAAAGCATAATAACAGATGTAGGCCAATTAGTGATACCACTAATACTTATAGAATTTGCAACAAGCAGCAATGGAATAAATTCATACTACGTGGAGTCTTTTATTATAAACAATGTGGCTGCTTCTCCATTGTTTGGATTTTTTGGAGCGCTTTTCTGGCTGTATGTGCTCAAGGAGATCGGAAATACGAGCAGGGAATACGGATGGATGCTTACGATTACCATGGTCATAGCCACTTACGGCATGTCCGTAGAACTCGGCCTAAATGCTGCGATTGCAATATTTGTGTTTGGCCTTGTATTCTATAACCTTGGAATAGTGGGAGCTAAGAGCAAGCCCCTAAAAAGCTTTTACGTAGGGGAGAGCATAACATACATAGTAAAATACCAGAAAGAGTCTTCCTTCTTTATTAGCACATTTTTCTTCTTTTACTTGGGCCTTGCATTCAGCATACAAGAAGCCAACTACTATTTGATTATATTATCCACAATCATCTCCCTTATCCTTATACCAATCAGGCTCATCTTTTCAACTGCAATAAGCGAATTCTTGTCCAAAAATAAGGAAAAGAGGAGCATAGAAAGGAAAATCGTCACGTTTAATGTTGCAAGAGGATTGTCTCCAGCAATAATTGCAGTGTCTTTGATAAGCTATGGGATAAATCTTCCTGGAATAGAAGATGCGATTTTCCTAATCATACTGATTACTAATATACTTGCAAGCATAGGCCTTGCACTAAGCTATAACGCAGAGGCATACTATAAAGAAAAATAGCTTATTCGTTCTCTGCAAAGAGCTCTTCTTCAAGCTCTTCTTTTGCGTTTTTGTACTCTTTATTTTTTATCACATCCGCAACATTGTCGCTCCCAATCACTGCATACTTTATGTGCCCCTGAGACATAAAGTATGACCCAGGGCAGAGAAAACCTTTCTTTATGCCAATAACATCTGCGCCTTTTTCAAGTATCATGGCCATCGTTGCTTCCTTGCTGCCATATCCTTCATTTTTCTCTTTTGCTATTTCTTTCTTTTCATCATCAATGAGGTATATCTCTTCTGCCACGTCCAAAGGCACAAGGTTTCCATCCTTGTCTGAAGGCAAAGCCACTATCATAATAACATTTTCTGCAAAGAAGACTATTTAATCTTATCGAGTTACCCTTGATTATCTTGATACAAACTGCGGTTTTTAATCTGAGGAAATGCCTTGGCTGCCGCATTAAGGTAAACATTAGCGGCATCTTCATTTATTTAGGCGAAAACATTGCCTATTTCGGCATTTACTTCTTCAAGGTCTTTTATTGAGTCGACAGACCTCCAATATGAATCAAATTTAACCCCTGCAAGCTTGCGCTCTCTTGCAAGCAGGGGCAGGGTGGTGGTCTCCATTGGCCCTTCATCCGGAAGTAGCTCTGATGTTTTCTTTGAAATCAAAAGAACCCCTGCATTTATATAGTGGTTAAGGAGCGGCTTTTCCAAAAAGCTCGTAACCGCGCCTTTTTCATCGATTTCAACCATTCCGTAAGGGCTTCTCATCTTCACTAAAGCAATGCATGCATACGCATCTCCTATGCGCTCTTCCAGGGCCCTTGGGTTTAAGTTTGTTATTACGTCACCATTCACTACGAAAAAGTATTCTGAATCCACTAGCTTGCTTGCTTTCTTTATTGCGCCTCCTGTCCCTAGAGGCTTGTCCTCCTCACTATAAACTACCTTGATTCCGTGCTCAGAACCATCTTTTATGTGATCAATAATCTTCTCCTTCATATATCCTACAGCCAGTATTGCTCGCTTTACATCATAACCGGCAAGCCACTTAAGAAGCCAATCCAAGATTGGCTTCCCACCAACCTCTAGCATCGGCTTTGGCTTGTCTAACGTGAGAGGCATCAGTCTCTTCCCAAATCCGCCAGCCAAGATTACAGCCGTGTCTGTAGGCATAATAAACTACCAGACTCTTTCATTACCGACATAGCGCAAAACATTGGATTGGAAACGACGTTGCATAGCGCGCACTCTAACACATATGTTTACCCTCATTACTTTATACCTTTTTCTTTTCATTCGCTTTCCCGCTT
>JAVZOJ010000029.1:0-7565 GCA_038882355.1 Candidatus Micrarchaeaceae archaeon
CTTTGTACCATTACCAATGGTAAGGGAACTCAAAAACATTGCAAAGTCGAAAGGAAAAAAGGGGATGCAGGCAAAATATGCGCTAAAAATTTTAAAGAACTTTGAACTTTTAAGAGGAAGTGGAGAAGCAGACCTGTTTTTGCTTAAGATGTGCAGTAAGTATACAGTAATAACAAACGATAAGTCATTGAGGAGAAAAATCAAAGAAAAAGGCTGCAATGCCGCAACAATATCAAAGTCGAAAAAGATTGTGTTCGCGTGACTAACCTTTGTAGTATATGTTACCGCTGAATTCCAAGTTTGCGAAAGGATTGTTGGAGATTTCCTTTGAATTGTATATGTCAGCATAAAGCGCAAGACCGCACTCGCTTGGGTCAAACGCCCAGCTTTCATTTATGGGATAAAATCCCAAATCATTCATCGCTTGAGAAGAAGGGATTATAATGTAAGAATCGTTAGGTATGTCGCTGCAGGTTGGCATGAAGGCCCCTCCATACGCTCCGTTGTCAAACAAAAATATTTTGCTCAATTTGAATCCTGTATAGTATTCCAAATAATCTTGAGAATAGGAAGGCGAAAAAATTGTCGAATTGAACGCATTAGGCGCATTCATGAGCGCTTCGGCTTCGACTTTCACATATTGCATCGTGCCTTTGTTGAGCTCATAATAATAGTACGTTATCGGCAAGGAAGTGACAAATAGAAAGGCTATCGCTGCAAAAGCAAGGCCCTTTTTATAATACGCATATTTCTTTCCTTCCATAGCCTTTGCCAGCGCGATCCCAATAACGCTTACCATCGGCATAGAAGCGATAAGTGTGAACCTCATAAGCTTGTATATTGGAAAGTAGTGTGTGACACTCATGCTTCCAAACTCTAAATAGAAAGTAATGAAAGAGAGCCATATAAGGGGAAACCTTGCTCTCTTTTCATTCGAGAGCAACAAATACAACACTGCTGCAATAGTCGCATAGCCAAAAAAGCCCACTTCGCTTGGTTGATATGGCGAAAGAATTTCGTTCAGTCTTATCTCAGGGAAGAATCCTTTGAGATAGAATGTGAAGCTTGGGTTTGTATAGAATATTTCATCTGGCCCTCCTGCGCCGCTATAGTAGTAATTTGTAAAGGTGATTTCATAAAAAGGCTTCCCATACGCCAAAAAATCGTTTACATAGCCAAAAGCTATTGCGCATGTCAGCACACCTATAAAAAAGAGCAAAGGATTCTTTTTTATGATCCTTCTTCTTGCAAACCCATAAATGATAGAAGCGAATATATAGAGGGAGAAGAATAACACATACACATAGGCCAAAGGATTTACAAATACTCCCATGAAGGCAAATATTCCCGAAAGTATATAGCCACTTACCTCGTGCTTTTTGCCTTCGCCATAGATGAAGAATAATGTTGAAAAGGAGAGGAGCATGCAAAGCGGGAGCATGGGGTCAGGATCTGAATTGAACTTTACAACTAGCGGATATATAGAAAACAAGAACGCGCTTATAAGGCCCGCTTTTTTGTCATAAATTTCTTTCGATATAAGGTAGATTAAGTAAACAGTAATCAGATAGGTAGCAAACACATATATCCCTGCTGCGATGTCATTGTAACCAAGGAGCTTTACTGAGAGCCCAATCGGAATGTCCATAAGGATGCGAAGCGAGAATACGTTTATTGTCTCCCTAAAAGTTCCGTTGATTACCTGAGGCACATACTGGAGGTAGTAAGGGTCGTCGCCAAATATGCTTGGGCCCTTGAAAAACGCAAAAGAAAACAATGAAGAAAAGATAAGCAATAGAACTATCCCAAGGTTTTCCCTTATCCAGATATGCCTTTTAGCTGCTCCCATTTAATAGCTCACCTATTGGATAAGTAATAATCCTGCCATCCATTCCTGCATATATGACCCTATTCTTTGTTACCACAACTTCGTTCTCCAGATGAGGTATGCCTGTGCAAAAGGCATTGATGACTTTGCCGTTCGTAGCGTTTATCGTGAGCATGTCACCATAATCGTTGGCTATGACCAGATATTTTCCGTTCTCAATAATATTTGGATTGCTTTCTGTCTGGCCACCGGTAAATGTGGCCCATTTTTCGCGTCCATTTGTAGCGTTTACTGCGACAAGCACTCCGGCATAATTCGAATCAAAGTAGGCCGTCCCATTAGCAACTGTTATTGGAGATATGGAGTTTTGATTATAATAAAAGTCTACGCAGCGAGGAATATTAGGGTATGAAACATTATTAATGTTTGTTGTATTAAATTGCCACAATATCTCGCCTGTTTTGCTGTCAAGCCCAACCATTACCGGATCTTCATAGTCGCTCTCGAAAAGGTATCCGGTTATGACAATGCCGTTCCAATAAGAAGGCGATACATCGTTTATGCCTCCACCTGCATAAAGGAAGCGCTTTGCCCATAAAAAGTTGCCTCCGGTTATGTTAAGCGCAAGAAACCAGCAGTTTGTGCTTACATTCTTTTGCTTGAAGTTCGTTGAATTAAATCCATAGACATTCGCATAGCATGCGCCAAAGTACGCAGTTCCGTTAACTATAAGTGGTGAAGAGAGCGTATCTGGCACGTTGGTAGGCAATATATACAAAATCCTTCCTGTCGTAGCGTTTATCGCGTAAACATAACCTTCATCAGGCTCTATTACTATGCCTTTGTAATAACCAGGAGTAGGCATATTTGTAACATTAGTACTTATGTTCCATAAGACTCTTCCTGTATTAAAATCTATGCCAAATATTCCGAATTTTGTATTAAAGTATTGAGGAGGAACCTCCAAGTTGTTCCCCATTGCTACGATAATCACGTTTCCAACAGTGATCGGTTGAGACATAATCTGGTCAGGAAATTTGTCTATCCATGCAACCTTTCTATTAGACAGACTTATCTTTGCAAGCTCCCCATAGGTCCTGTCATATCTAGAATTAATAAGGTCGGTCTCGTTCCCCATCGTCGTGACCAATAGATAACCTTTATAGACTGTTGGGGTAGCGAATATCGCCTGAGTAAGGTTTAAGTCAAGGCTGTTTATTGTGTAATTGACGTAATATGTGTGGCTTGTTGATCCATCATATTGAAGCACTTGTGAAGTCGCAACACTCTTGCTCTGGATATTGAGATTGAAAAGGCTTGAAACTTTGTTGAACAGGGCGATCGCCCCAATAAACAATATAAAGGACAAAATGAACAAGGTTTGGGCTTTTTTCATCTTATCACTTCGCAAAGGTTGTTCCATTCTTAAATCCTGTAATTCTATAAATTCCTATGGTGAAGTTCCATCCAAACTTGTTAAAGGGCTCTTCAACAAGAGGAGACATGTTTGTTTCATTGACTATCTTTCCGCAATAAACATTGGTTCCGTTTGGGTAGGGGGCAAATCCCAAGCAAGCAGTGCTATACTGGAAGTATAGGCACTTATTTGAAAGATTTAGAGCCTGTTCTCGGTAGCTTTTGCTCACTATAAACCAGTCTGCAAACATCGAGCTCTTGTTAAGAAGATACCATACCTGCGGATCGTAAGAAAGCACGATGCATTTGTTTGGTATTTGGCTCGCTACGCTCTCTATCACGTTCAGCTCTTCCCTGTCAGCAGCAAAGGGGTATATGTTTGAAGGATTCTGCGCAACAATCTCTTTTATATATATTGCTGGCATAAACAAAGCCGCAGCCAATACAAACAGTATTACTAATTCTGTTTTTTTGTGGATAAGGGCTCCAATCTTTTTCGAGAGATAAACTGCTCCTATGCCTGCAAATATTGCAACAATGGCGAAATCATCAATATAATAGCGCATGTTTACGCCAAGCTGGATTATCGCTCCGCCTGCATAAAAAGAGGTAAAGAAAAAGAAAACAAAGAAGAAATATGCTGCCAAGCTAAACAACAGCTTCTTGCTCTTTTTAAGCAAGTAAATGCCGCCAATCACGGCAAGGATTGTGTATGCAAGGGGCCACTCATCATGGAACGTGTAGCCATAATTGTTTACGCTGCTAAGGGCACCCAACCAAAAGATCGTGTTGTTGTATATATAATTATGGAAATACGTATATGAGAACTTCACATTGTTTGGCGCTCCAAACCCATTTTCAGCATTTGAATTGTAAATAAACGCGAATTGAGGCGCTGCAATAAGGAAAAATACACCTGCGAGGATCATTACATCAGAGAGAACCTTTTTCTTTGAAAATAGGCCGAGGTTTGGAAGAGACACAAGGGCTAGAAGAACTGGTATAAATATGCCCATCTCTATTCTCATCAGCATTGAGAAAGCGGCGGTTGCTATTGCGAAAAAGCCTGTCTTCATCTTTAGGTTTTTTATGTAAAGGAGCAAAGAAAATAGAGTAAAGAGAAAGAACATTCCTGCATTTACATCGAGCGTTGTAGATCTTGCAAAAGTCATAAATAATGGGGTAAAGGCCATAAAGACTGCGCTCAATATGGCTGCTTTAGGGTCTGACGTAATCAAATAACTCACAAGAAAAACAAGGACTATAGAGATCGATGCTATAAGAAGAGTAAAGTTGTAAGCTGTGGAAAAGCTCACTCCAAAAATGAAAAAAGGGATTGAGAGCATAAACGGCCACCCTACAGATTGCTGGAAGAGCCCAATCCCATCGCTCATGCACTTTTCTCCGAAGTTGAAGCTGCATATCCCAACTTCGTGGTTGTAGATTATTGCCTTTGCAATGCTCATCTCAATGTACTCGTCTTTATATACCTGTATTGTGGGCTTTACCAAAATTAGCTCTGCAAGAAGGAAAGATGCCAAAACAAACACAAGAGAAAGAGCCCATTTTTTCTTTACTTTTACATGTTTCTTTATCTCGCGCACATTTAGGAAAAGAAAGAGAGCAAAAAGTATGAATAGAAATATTGCGTAGTAAAGGTAGAAATGCATACCATATTGGTTTATGAAATCAGTGATGCCTGCCACGCATACCCCTTCGCTTTGCCTTTCTCCCCTTTTCAGACCTCCTTACTTTTATCGTCAAGACAATATAAAACAACGCAACGAGCGCTGTGAGCACATATAGAAGGTATTGCTGCTTTATCTCATAAAGCTTTCTTATTACTATGGGCGCGCACGTGAATGTGACATTTGGCGCAAATGCAAACTGCTTGACCTGCGCATATTCTGTTGAGTTGCATATGCTCAGTCCAAAGATATTTGTTCCCAAAGACTCAGGAGTTCCTGATGAAGAAAATGAACTTATGATTGACTTATATCCGTTCCCTATTGAGAGATTATTGAAGAAGGTGAAGTATGAGTTTATTATCTTTATTCCAAAAGAATTGTTGAGCCCAGGTTGAAGAGAAGTGTTAAAGAAGCTTACCCCGCTTGAATGGTTCAGAAGGATTCCGTTTCCCTTTACATTGCAGTTGTAGAATTTTACGTTGCTTGAATTTAGCACAACTATTCCGTAATATGTGTCATTGATTGTTCCATTGTCGCAGAATATATTTATGTTGTTCCCTTTTACCAATATGCCTGTAACGCACGGCGCATCTACGAGTAGCGGTATTGCATCTCCGTGCAAAGGATACAAAGTCTTGACCATGTGGTAGGTTCCTGGCGCAGTTATCGCAACTCCTTGCAGAGGGTTCTTTGTCATGTTGTCGGTAGAGCAGTAGCTAACTCCAAAGCTGAAAGAAGGCGTAGTGGAATCTTCAATGAATTTCCCTTCTCCTGGAATCACGCCATTTATCGTAATTATTGAAGAATTGATCCCAACTCCTACTTGCGCTGTGTAGTTTATAAAGTAAAGATACGTGCCATTATATATTTCGCTCGGCGTAGAATTAGGAAATTCTATGACTTTGACAAATGAAGACTCGGGCCCTATTCCTTCCCTAGGATTCGTTGTAAAGAATATTGGATTGTACTTATACAGAAAACCTTCGAAAGACCAGTTCATGTCCTGCGGCGGTATGGCAATGACGTATCTTATTCTAATTTGACTGCTCCCATTGTCTGGTATAAAGAAAAAGTTGAATCGTGGAAAGATCGGCTCTATATAAAAGGGCGTTAAGGTGGTGTCTTTTGTTATGTTAATTGTGAACATCACAAGCTGATCGAATCCGAGGAAAGAGTAATCGATTTCATAAGGGTTGTAATATACTGTTTTTTCCTTGCTTATCGTCTCGTAAGGCAGAAGAAACGTTTTGCTTCCGACAATCTTCCCATAAGGTTCATAGGAGGTATTTCTATAAATCTTTGTTTCATTTATGCCATATGCGCCAAAGGGGATCGAACTCTTTAGCCTTTCGAATAAGTATGGAAAGCTGCTGTTAGAGAACTCATACATCAAGAGCTCATCATTATGAAGCGGAAACGTATTGTTCATCAAAGGCAAGATATAGGCATATCCTGCGACAAGGTCGCCGAAGGTCGAGCTTGTATTATAGCCAAAAGGATGAAATATGTCCAAGGTAAGCTTGTAAGCAATAGTGATGTTTGAGTTGGAAGAGAGGTTATATTCTTTGAAGGATGTATTTTTAGGGCTTATTATAAATAGGCTGCTATGGCCCAACGCAGTTACGCTTGAATTCTGAAATGAGCAATCATAAATCCATTCATTCCTGTCGTTGCCTTCGAGAAAAATGTTTGCGTTAATAAATGTAGAATTATGACAGAAAATATGAGAGTTGGAAGCGTTCGGGTAGAAATAAAGGTATGAAACAGTGCAGCCTGAAAAAGTATAGTTAAGTCCAGGAGAAGAGATAGTAGCATTGCAATGCTCTGCATTAGCCAATCTCATCGAAAGGGCTAGCAGAATCAATAATGCAAGCTCAAGTCTTGCCATAATACCATCTTAAACGCAAAAATATTTATAACATTGAAGAGCTATTTCTATGAATTTTGCATATCAAAAAATTTTAATATATTTACCTTAAAATATTATTGCAAGATTAATGGTGAGTTTATTGTATGCTATTTATAGAGTAAAAGACACTGTGAGTCTACCGCCGAAATATTTAGGGAAGGATGAAAAGGAAGCGGCCCTAGAAGTATTGAGGAACAAATATGAAAGGACGTTTGACAAAAACCTAGGAATAATAGTAGAAGTCTCAAACGTAAACGAGCTAAAGGGAGGAAATATTTTGCCTGGAGAGCCGAACATAATATATGAGGCGGAATTTGAAGTGCTTGCTTACAAATTGGAAGTGGAGGAGCTTGTTGTAGGGAAGGTAGGCGAGCTTACAGATTTTGGGTGCTTTGTAAGGATAGGTCCGGTAGATGGGCTGGTGCATTTGTCTCAAATTACCGACGAGTTTATGAAATATGACAGAAAGGCAGGGATATTTGCCTCAAGAGGAACAGGAAAGACTATAAAGAAAGGGGACCTCGTTATTGCAAAGGTTTCTACGGTAAGCACAAAAACAACAACTAAGGATATTAGAATAGCGTTAACAATGAGAGGATTGGGCTTGGGAAAGCCAGAATGGAGCAAGATTGTTAAGAAGGAAAGGAAAGCTCAGGCAAAGTAAATAGGTGTCAAATATGGAAAAGGCGTGCAAAGTATGCAAGCTCATAATAGCGCAGGGTGA
>JAVZOJ010000030.1:0-7448 GCA_038882355.1 Candidatus Micrarchaeaceae archaeon
AAAGCCTTCTCCAAATTCTCTCACAGCGCCAGATCTTGTTATTGGCATTAAAATCACTTTTATATATGAATTTTCTGATTTATATGGATTTCTCTTTTTATTGTATTATGAAATGTAAATTTTTGAAGCCTCAGGTGGGATTTGAACCCACGGCCTCCTGTTTACGAGACAGGCGCTCTACCTGCTGAGCTACTGAGGCAAGCAATAAAAATAAATAAAGTTCTGTGTTAAATATCTTGTGCTTTTATGCAAGAAAATTCTGGCGATCAAGACATAACTGAGGAATTTACGAAGAAGATAGAGGAAGTGGCCGAAAAGCAAGAGGAAAAGAAGAGGTTTGAACTCTCTACTCTATTGATAATCGTAGCAGTGCTTGCTTTACTGGTAGGCCTTTCGATATATGGCGTTTCTAAGATTCGCAATATACATATAACCTCTTCAACAACCTCAATAAATCCTTTCTTGATACTTTCATGCACCAACATTACTTCTCCTGGAACTTATACCCTTGAAGGAAATATTACTCCATCATCTATAGGAAGTTCATGCATATATATTAAATCGAGCAATGTAGAAATAAATGGTCAGTATCATTCAATAGTGGGGAAGGGCCCATTTGTTGAGCTTGCTCCATATTCCTATGGCATTTATGCTTCCAATCAGTCAAACATAACAGTAAGAAACCTGCGCATAGAGAGATTTTCATTTGGAATTTACCTTTTAAATTCTAAGAATGCGCTTCTATCCGGATTGGCATTGACGAATGCTACCCTCTCTGACCTTTATCTAAACAAAAGCGAAAACATAACGCTTTCAGAAAGCCTGGTTGAGTCTTCTTCAAGCCCATTTGGCGCAATAAACCTTGAAAATTCCTCATTCAACACTTTTATTTCAGACAAAATATTGACTAATGCCTACTTGGGGGTTTTGGCAAATGGGCAATCTTTCAACAATACATTTTCAAACCTCAATTTCTCTTCCAATCCTCTTGACCTTAAGTGTTCTCTATATTCTGGAATATACAGCAAAAACAAAGCCTTTGGTTTAAAGTGTTCAAACAACCATTATTGCAACTTTGCTTCATGCGCGAGCAATATTCCTGATAATGTACCAAGCATTGTTCTTGGAAGCCATATAAGTTCATGCGGCTCAATAAGGTACCCAGGCAACTATGTTGTCGAGTCAGACATAAACCAGACAAATGTATTTGGTTCTGCAGCCAACGAATATCCTTGCATTTCGATAAATTCTCAAAACGTAAAGCTTGATTGCAACGGAAATTCCATATATGACGGGAGCATAGGAGTATACATTTACAATTCTACTAATGTTTCCTTAGAAAACTGCAATATCTACTCTAATGAAGAAGGAATAATGGTGAATGGGTCTTCGCTGATCAGCATAAAAAATGTCTCTTTGTATAGAAACAATTATGGGATTGCTTTGTATTATTCTGCTGGCATTAATATGTCAAAATTAAACATATTTAACAATACGATTTCAGGCATAGGAATATTCAATGTAACTGGGTTCAATATAGGGCATTCCACCGTTTCGAATAATTTGAATGATGGCATATTTTTCTCTTCCGGCGAAGGCGGGATTATTACGAACAGCACCCTTATTTCAAATAGGCATGACCTGTATTGCTCTGCTTCAACATACAACTCCACTTCAAACTTGATTTCAAACAGTTCTTGTGGTATTACAGACTGCAGCTGGGCCAAATGCAGAAGCTTTGAGGTTCCTCCTGTGGAATATTATCCTATAGATTCGTGCTATGAGATAAATTCGCCTGGCAAATATCTGTTGGCAAAATCGGTTGTTGCAACCCAGAACTTAAGTGCTTGCATTCATGTAAACGCATCAAATGTGGAAATAAACTGTAATAATAATACAATCGAAGGGCTTAAGAATAAATTCGGAATTTTGGTAAGCAATGAAAAATCGATTTCCCTTGAAGATTGCAATATCGGCGGCTTCGATTATGGAATAGAATTAGAGAATTCCTCAAATGTGACGCTATTGAGCCCAAGCATTTCTTCGGTTAATACATCTATCATGATATTGAATAGCTCGAATGTATTTGTATCCAAGTCTTCTTCTTCCAACCAGAATAGTAGCGTGATAGCAAAGAATAGCAAAAACCTGTTGATTGCAAACTCTGTAAGCAGAGGAATAAGGAGTGGTTATGGAATAATGCTCTCAAATGTCACAGGCTCCCTCATTTCTTTTGACAACGTCTCAAACTTCAATATAGGCATGGACTTTTCGAATTCATCTAATAACGTAGTGAATAACGATACTTCATTAGTAAATAGCGCATACGATTATTTCTGCTCAGGAACCTCAACTTCAATAAATTCAAATACCGGAGTAGACCTAGGAGAGACAAAAGGAAACTGCGCATGGCTTGCCGTGCTAAGCTCTTACTCTCCTCCTACAATATGCCAAACTGTAAGGAATCCATCATTTATCTCTCTTACTTCTGACTTTCTGTTCCATTATGGAGGGGCCACATGCATATATGTAGTAAGCAACGCAACTTCTAAGGCAGCCGGCACTACAATCAATTGCCAAAACCATACGATTATTGCATCGCTTCCTGGAGACACGTTTATAAACGTAGAGAATACAACAAATGTCAGGTTGGAGAATTGCTATATAAAGAACTTTGGAAGCCTTGTAAACGGATACAATTCTTCGATTTCCATAATAAACAATTCCATATTCAACGCTTCCAAGGCCATAGCGCTTGAATCTGGGTTAAACGTAAACATATCGAGGAACAGAATAATCAACTCATCTTTCGGGATAATCTATGAAATAGGGTCAGGCGGGAGCATCATGTACAACAACATAACAAATGCAAATATAAGCATAGAACTCTCGGGAGTATCTGGAATGAATATATACAATAACTATGTAAAAGGAGGGACAATAGGAGCATACTTGATAAATGCCACTTCAAGCAGATTTAAAGGCAACACGTTCGTTTCATCTAAGTACGGACTTCTTTGCCAGCTTGCTTCTTCGAGCCAAAATGCAGATGTGGACCAAGGAGGAAACGTCTGCTCTTCCAATAAGAATTGCCTCTGGGTAACTTCTCCTTCATGCTTGACTTAACCTTTTGTAAATAAAAGTTGTGGAAAGTGTTAAATATGATTAAAACCCTATTTATCTTGTGGCAAAACTGACAAGAAGGGACATAGTAAAGGTTTTGAAAAATACTGTGGATCCAGAGATAGGGATGAATATCGTTGACTTGGGTTTACTTCAGGGGATAGAGATTGATGAAAACAATAATGTGAAAGTAAAGATGACTATGACGAGCCCAATGTGCCCAGTTACAAGCATTATTTTGGCTGATGCGCAGCTAAGGATAGAATCAATACCTGGAGTAGGAAAGGTAGAAATAGAGCTCTCCTGGGATCCTATGTGGTCCCCTGAGATGATAAGCGAAGAGGCAAGGGCAGCGATGCAAGTGTAGCTTCTTATCCTTTATCCATTATTATTTAGTTATTCTCCTTTTGCAAAGAAAAGCAATATATATCAGAAGCTCTCTAAATTTAAGGATTGCGGTGGTTACTTATATGGATGGAAATAAAGTTGATGAGGATGTGGAAATGAGTGCAGCTCAAAAGTCACATAAGGCAAATACATATGGGGACCTGATAGGGCTGATAATGAAAAAGGCAGGGAACAAGAAAGAGTTCAAAAAGTACTATGAATATAGCGGCAATATTGTCTTCGAATACTACAAGAAGTTTGGAGACCTTGACGAAGCGATAGGATACGCAATGCAAGTGATAAAAGAGGCAAAGACTCCTTATGACATTATTTCACACAGCCTTTCTATAGAGGAAGAAAATGATGGCTCTTCTTTCAATGTGCACGAAGAGCACGGTAAAAGCAGAATTATGGCAATGCTTTTAAGGGACTACAAGAAACGTTTTGGAGAGAGAAAATCAGAGGCATACAAAGTGCTAGTCCTTCAGAGGTGGGCAAAGAAAGTAGAAACCACAAACGAAATGGCAATATTGATGGAGTGCGTGATGAGAATAAGGGAAAGGTTCTCCGACTCATGGCAATATGAAACCCACATAATCCCTCTCCTATTGGACAAGGCATACAACGCATCAATCCTTGCAGAAATGGCAATCGCAATAACCAATCTGTGCATAGGCCTTAGCAAGAAGCTCAAAGATGAATATTTGGGGATTATGACTGCAGCAACAGTGCTAGAATATGCCAATGACCCTTCGCCAATCAAGAAATACATAAAGGAGCTGGTAGAAGAGAAGAGGAGAGAGATTGATTCAGTAAATAAAGAATTGGGTCTCCTTAAGTCAAGCGCGCTCGGAAAGCTGAATATAACGAAAGCGCAGGTTCTTAACTACAAGCTAAAGGAGCTACAGAGGGACATGGAAGAGCTTCTCTTTTCTTTGGACCCAAAAAGCTCTACCTAACTTCAGCAACGCTTTTCTCCCTGAGGAATTGGAGCAAGTAGAACCTGCTCCCTGTGCCTTTTCCAGTAAGTCCGCTGCCTTTCCATCCTACAAAAGAATGCGCCCCTACGATCGCTCCTGTAGTAGCGCTTACTCTTCTATTAACGTAAACAACCCCTGCTTCTATTTTTTCTTCAAATTCTCTTATTTCGCCCCTATTCCTGCTATATAGCCCGCTTGTAAGGCCGTATTCTGTATCGTTTGCCTTCCTTATTGCTTCTTCAAAGTCTTTGTACGAGTCAATTAAAAGGATTGGCACAAACAATTCTTCTTTAAACAATCTATTCGAATGGTCTGCTTCTACAATCGTAGGCTCCACATACCGGTTCTTTTCATCCAGCACCTTGCCACCATAGATAATCCTTCCACTCTTTTTAGCTTCTTCTATGCTCTCTTTGTACTTCTGAAGCGCCTTTTCGCTTATTAGCGGGCCAATATATACCCCTTTTTCCAAAGGATTTCCAATCTTAAGGCCTTTTGTCTTCTCTACTATTTTGCTTGTTAGAATCTCTTTCACTGATTCATGCACATAAACCCTTGAGCCTGCACTGCACTTCTGCCCAGAATAGCCGAATGCAGCGCTTACTATCCCCTCTGCAGCCTCGTCTAGGTCTGCGGTCTTAGAGACTATGATTGGGTTTTTCCCTCCCATCTCCACGACAAATACCTTCTGTAGGCCAAGATCGTATGCTTTCTTTATCATATCCATTCCTGTTTTCCTTGATCCAGTAAATACAATCCCTTTTACCTCTTTGTTTATGACGAGCTCATCCCCCACTTCTGAGCCAGGGCCTGGCAAATAGTTGAACACTCCTGGCGGTATTCCTGCTTCGGAAAGGAATTCGTATATGAGGTATCCAGAGAGCATAGTGGTGTTGTCTGTGCTGGATGGCTTGAACACAACAGTGTTTCCAGTGACCATCGCCCCTGTGCTCATGCCTGTGGATATCGATATGGGAAAATTGAAAGGGGCTATGACCCCAAAAACTCCATAAGGCACCATGTTGATCTTAATGTTCTCTTCATTTCCCGGGGCTCCTTGAAAGCCTGCACTTACTTTCGCTGTACTCCCTCCGAGCTTGTGTCTCACTACATATCCTCTGTTCTTCAAAAGCTCAATGGCGTAATACCTCATAAAGTCTATTGCCTCGTCGACCTCGCCGATGGATTCGTATCTGTTTTTTCCATTTTCCATGCTAAGCACTGCTCCTATTATGAATTTGTTTTTGGAAAACACGTTTGCTGCGTTTAGAAAGAGGTTCGCCCTTTCCTTATAGCTTTTCTTATGCCACTCTTCGAAAGCCGAATTTGCTTCTCCTATGGCCCTTTGTGCTATGCTCCTATCTCCAAGATGGAATGTGGCAATCTCTGAGCCGTCTATGGGAGATTTTTCCACATACTCTCTTCCAGATAATACTTCTTTGCCTCCAATATATATGCCGTACTTCTTTCCAATATATCTCTTCTTCGCCTCCTCTATGGCCGATTCAAACAGTGAGTCAAACTCTTGCTCTTTCCCACTCTCAACGAACCTGCGGTAAGTGAACTCGTTTTCAAACTTTTGCATGTTATAATATCTATGTAAATAATAATAATCTTAATGGAAATAAATTTATACATTCTTTGAAGAAATATTTTTGAGGCAATGCCTTCCGTTGAAGACTTTATTTTCAAGAGCAGGATTGATGGCGAGGCAAGGGCTGTATTCACCATGCTCAATGAGCCCACATGGAAAGACTTGCTTATAGAATCAGTGAGAAGAAAGAAGATAGACCCTTGGAATATAGACATAGAGCTGCTAGTAAATGGCTACTTAGAAACAATAAGGAACATTGAGGTCATAGACCTTTCAGTTCCTGCAAACGTCATTCTTGCTGCTTCCATACTCTTGAGGTTTAAAGTCGAATTTATGCAGGCAGAAGAGCCTGAGGAAGAGCCTGTAGAATATAGGCAAATCCCTGAAGTGAATCCGCTCGTGCCAAGGATGAGGATGCCTCAAAACAAAAGAATAACGCTCCAGGAGCTCCTAGAAGCGCTTGAAGAGGCCATGAGAGTAAAAGAGGCCAGGGTTTCAAATATGCATGTAGAGGAATCGCACATCACGATAAATATCAACGATTCTGATATAGAAAAAGATGCTGATGAATTGATGGATCTTATGCTCAAAGAAAAAGATTCTTACGGCCTTGTCTCCTTTTCCTCCATATCTGCCAACTTCTCAGGAGAAGCCATATTGTTCAAGGCGTTTATACCCATGCTCTTTTTGGCCCATAAAGGAAAAGTGGTGCTTATTCAAGAAGAGTTCTTCGGAGAAATCATTATAAAAGTGGTTTGAATGGACGAAAAGGATTATAAGAAGATTGTAGAATCTGCCCTATTCATGGTGAACTTCTTCTTGAGTCCGGAGCAGATAAAGGAGCAAACCGGAATAGAATCAGTGGGGAAAATAAAAGAGATACTTGAAGAGCTGAAGAAGGAATATGACGAAAGGGATACTGCAATAAGAATCGTAGAGGTTGACGGAAAGTATGCATTTGCATTGAAAGACCCATATGTGAAGTACTTGAAAAACCTTTCTGTTGAGCCTGAGATAAGCAAGGGAGCGCTGAGAATCCTCGCATATATAAGCAAGAACGAGGGCATACTCCAAAGTTCTGTAGTGAAGGCTTTTGGAAGCGCTTCATACCAATACATTAAGGAATTGGAGGAAAAAGAGTTTATATCTTCGAAGAAGGCCATGAGAAGCAAGGAGCTAAGGACCACAAACAAATTTAAGCAATACTTCTCTTCTGAGAGCTGAAGCAATCAATACCTTGGGTTTTCTTCTTCAATGCCCTCCTCTTTATTTAAGTAAAGCGCAAATACAAACAGCAAAGAGCTCAGTCTATTAATATATTTCAATACATTCCTGTCTACCTTGTAGTTGTCTTTCAATTCTAC
>JAVZOJ010000031.1:0-7252 GCA_038882355.1 Candidatus Micrarchaeaceae archaeon
TATCTCTTTTCCAAAAAGCAATTGAAGCTTCTCAAGCGCCCCTGCCTGCTTGAGGTCTCGCACACTCTTTATCCCTGCGTTGAACATCATCCTCGCCCTTACTCTTCCTACATGCTCTAGCTGGACCAATTCAATAAGCTCGCGCTTTATGCCGTACATTACCCTCGCCCTCAATTCTATGACCTTAGCAGGATTCCTTCCTATGAGCTTCGACAGCTCTGAAGCAGCATAAAGAATCCAGTCTGCATTGCTGATCTTCAAAAACAGGCTTCCTGGAGTGGTGCCATACTTCTCGACTATTTCCCTCTCGCTCTTTTCTTCAATCCAGTCTCTCAGCATCAAAGCGGTGCTAAGCGCCTTTTCTGGCTCGTAGAAGAAAAATTCCTCCCTTTCAATCTCCCTCTCATCGATTAAGTTGTAGAATTTATACATGTTTTCATATGCCTCCTCAACAGGCTTTACATATGGCTTCATCTCCAAAGAATTGCATATAATAAAAAGATAGTCCAATTCATCATTTGCTTTAGGAAGCGATGTGATCATTATCCTTGCGCTCAAGGGGTCTATATAAAGATCGCTCACCCTTTCCCCTATTCTTGTTGCGCGTATCTCTCTGCCCTTCTTGTAGACAAACCCCCATTCTTCAAGTTCTTCGATAACTTCTGAGCACATTTCTTCTATGTCGCTCTCTCGCGCGTTCTTTCCAAAAAATGTGCTTTTGATAAAGTCCACCACACCCTCCTTGCTCCTTGAGACCCCTCCGGCAAGCAGGGCAAGCGTATGCATTCGAAGCACAGGAAGATACCCAAGCTTTGAAGATACAGGCTCTGGCTTGGACAAAATATACTTTTCAGTAAGCAAGTCTATCTCGCTTTTGTTGTTTGCTATTATCAAAGCTCTCCCAAAAGAATCGTATTTTGGGCGTCCAGCCCTGCCGAAAAGCTGAATGACTTCGTTTGCCCTTAACTTTTCAGATCCTGAGGATTCATCATACCTGCTCAGGTTTTTTACAAGCACAGTGTTTGCAGGCATGTTGACGCCCAGCCCGAGTGTTGTTGTTGAGCATATGACTTTTAGAAATCCATCTCTGAATGCGCTTTCTATGGCCTTCCTCTGTGAATTAATAAGGCCGCTGTGGTGGAATGAAACCCCGCTCAGAACCAGGTTAGCCAGTTTCTCGCATTGCAGCGTGGGCCTTGGCAAAGCGCCTAAAATTTCCTGGCTAAGCGCGCCCAGTTTTTCTTTCTCCAATTTGCACATGCTTTCAACTACTTTGGCAATCCTTTCCGCTCCTGCCTCCGCATTCTTCTTTGTACTATAAAAGATAATTGCCTGCTTCCCATTTGCCAGTGTGTCTTCGACAACCCTTATCTCTGGCTGTTTGGAGCTTCCAAGAAGAGTTTCTTTCCTTTCTAAGTAATAAACGCTGCTTCCATAGACAACGCCTTTGTATAGAGGCACAGGCCTGTATTCGCTTTCGATAAGCTCTGCGCCAACCCATTCGGCGAGCTCCCTAGAATTCCCAACTGTTGCACTCAGGAATATGAATTGGGCATCTTTGCATAACCTCTTAAGCTTCGTAATGAGGATTTCCAATACGGGCCCCCTTGAAAATTCGTCTATCATGTGAAACTCATCAATAACTATGCACTTTACATCTTCAAGCCATGAAACTCCATGCCTTATTAGAGAATCCACCTTTTCTGTAGATGCAAATATCGCTTCATACTTCTCCAGCCAAGGGTCTAATGAGTCTAGGTCTCCCAAGCTTATAGCAGACTTAATAAAAGGGTAGGATTTGGAGAACTCTTCATATTTCTCGCTTACAAGGGCGCGCATTGGACCTACGTAAAGCGCCTTCTTCCTATGCCATATTATTGCAGTTGCCATGCAGATCTCTGCAATAAGCGTTTTCCCACTTGCAGTGGGTGAAGAGATGACTGCGCTCTTCCCTTTTAGTACGCCTTTTTTAACCGAATCTTCTTGGGGAGGATTAAGGACCTTTATTCCTCTCTCAATAATGCTTTCTATCACCTCGCTCGGGACCATCCCGCTTAGCTCTCCTATCTCCAAAAAGGCACCCGATATTTAAATATTAATAAAGATATATTTGCATGCTGAAAGATAAAAGAAACTTTGTGTTTATATTCATTTATCTAATACCCATTATTTCCCCGTTGATCGCTTTGCTTGTTGCCGATGAAATTGGAATGAAGAGAGATATAATATTTCATTCCATACAGGCAATTATTATCAGCACAATAATACTGATCTTTCTATCTTTCCCACTTCTCTGGGTAATCTCTATTTTGATATGGGTGTTCGGCATATATGTTGGCTATAAGAGCGCAATAGGCGAAGATTTAGAAATACCTGTTATAAGCAAATTCTCGAGAAGCATAGAAGAAATCCTTTAACCCAGCCTTGCCTTGCATACAAAAAGCAAAAAGGCAGATGTGGCGCATGAAAAGATTTTATCAACGGCGCACGATATCTTCGGAAATAAAAAGGAATAAAAGCGTTGGATGATATATACCTGAAGAAATGCCATCTCTGTGCGCAGCAGTTGGTTAAGACGCGTGCAAGCATGAAAGCGCATGCACGTTACAGATAGGAAATAAGTGCAGTATTATGCTGTTACTCAAAACCCTTGAATGCAAATCAAGGGGTGCTCGAGATTATTGCCTTGGAATAGGAGTACAGAGCGGAAGTGCAGCAAACGGCATTGTGTGCATTGAAAGGTGGAAGTTGCTATCAGGCGGGGGGCTCTGCTAGCTTGGTTAGGCTTCGAGGTTTGGGACCTCGCGACCCGTGTTCAAATCACGGGCCCCCCAATCCATAAGGAACATATAACTCATTGAAATGCCATCTTGCTTATGCATTCAATTCATGCCCGAATTTTTGCAAAGCATAGGCGTAGTTTTATGCGAGTTCCTGGCAATCTGCTTTTCAAAATGGACCGCTTTGCCCACTTTATCTATTTCAAAGAAAAGCGGCGGTCAACAATCTTTTAGGCCTTTCACCATGAAGCAAGCTTCTTTATGAATAACAATTTATCTTTTTCCGTTGAATTTGGTTTATGCAGAAAAAGGCACCTGATACTGTAACGTTTGATTGGGAGTTATATCCAAATGTCGCAGAATTTCTACAAAAGATCGTAGAAGAGTTCTTAAAAAACAATGCATTCGCAAGGGAACTTGCGAAGAGAATGAGAGATGAAACTTCGACAAGGTTCATAGACTGGGTGGACTACTCAAAAATAGGGAAAGAATATAAGAAAGAGGTAGAGAAGCTTGGATTTCAGAAAATAAAGGCGGAAACAGAAGAAGGTGAAGAGGCATACATGCACAAAAGCACGTGCCTTTTCCCGGTAGTGCTCTCGAACAGAAAAGGGATAGAGATTGGAATAAAGGTTGACAACGTAGATGATTTTGCACAGGCCCATGGAGGCGGTTTTGAGATAGAAGGAAAGCCATTTTACAAGCTGAGAAAGGCAAGAATAAGTAAAGAAGGCGAGTACGAATTATACGCAATAGAAAGAAGGGGCACAAGAGGATTTGAAGTAAAGAAGAGTGGAGACGTCCAAAGGTACACAAAGGCAATTTCTCTGCTATTTGATAGAAAGAGAATCTTCGAAGATGACAAAGAAGGGATGGAGTATACATACAGGCTCGTTGAAGGTCTATGCAAAGAGATTGATAGTGCAAGAGTTAGCGACGCTTTTTTTAGGGCTGAAAGGGCATATTGGCAAAAAAGGAATAGAGCAGGGCAAGTCCAGAAGGAAAGGCAAGACTCCCTTGGCCTTGGATGGGGAAACCATGACCACCATACATTCAGGTCTTCTAGAGAGAACTTTAAGAAGCTCATTAAGATCTTCGAAACAATGGGATATAGGTGTAGAGAGAGATATTATGCAGGCACTAAGGCAGGGTGGGGAGCACAGATACTCGAGCATGAGGAATGCGAGATTGTAATCTTTACAGATGTGGACATGTTCCCTCATGAGCCTTTGAGGGACTTTGCGCATGAAGGACTAGAGCCCCGTGAAAAGCTCGGCACAGTAGGACTCTGGGTAGCCCTCCATGGAGAAAGTATCCTGCAAGCAGGAATGCACCACCTTGAAGGAAGGTTCGACTTTGAAAAGCTTAGGCAGGACCTTCCAAATTACAAGATAGAATTTATGGAGCCCTTCTCCTACTTTCCTTTCCTCAAGCAAGCATTTACGGTAGGCGAGACATGGAAGGTAGACCGAAACAGATTGGAGAAGCTTTATGCAGGCAAAATGATTGGATACGAGGAATATGAGAGGTTTAAGGAGCATGGCGCAATAGGAAGCCATATGGAAAACCTGCAGAGAGACCAAGGATTTAAGGGATTCAACAAAGCTTCTGTGACAAAAATCATAAGAGAGACAAATCCAAGGCTTGAGCAATATGGAGGCGCTTGAAGAGCTGAAAAGGCAAGGAATAGAAGCGGAGGAAGGCAACGAGAAGTATTCCAAAGACATGTCATATATTGAAGGCGAAATACCAAGGTATGTTGTTTTTCCTAAGCGCACTGAAGACGTTGTAAAGACAATGAAATTTTGCTATGAGAACAAAATCCCGATTGTCGCAAGAGGAAGCGGGAGCTCTCTCACTGGCTCTAGTGTAGGAGTTAAAGGCTGCATAGTCGTAGACTTGTCGAAAATGAAAAAAATCTTGGAAGTGAGCAAAGAAGGCAGATACGCAGTTGTAGAGCCAGGAATAGTCTTGGACGAGCTAAACGAAAGGCTAAAAGATTACGGCCTGTTCTATCCTCCAGACCCAGGCAGCTCATACATTGCGAGCCTTGGGGGAACTATAGCAACAAATGCAGGAGGGATAAGGTCTGTAAGGTATGGGCCGACCAAGAATTGGGTTATGGGCCTTGAAGTAGTCATACCTCCAGGAAAGGTGGTAAGGACAGGCTCCTTTACGCACAAGCTCAGCAGGGGCTATGACCTTACTTCGCTTTTTGTAGGAAGCGAAGGAACTTTAGGAATTATAACAAAGTGCATAATAAGGCTTGAGGCTTTGCAGAGAGGGAGCTACGTAATCCTTTCAACGTTCAGAAAAGCCAGGGATGCAATAACGGCTGCGATAGAGACATATAGAAGCGCAGCATCTTGCGACATGCTCGAATTCCTTGACGAGCCATCGATGAAGTATCTTGAAAGGGCAGGAATAAAAACAGAGGGAGGAAGCTGCGCCCTTATTGTCAGGGTAGGAAGAAAAGAGGATCAAGAAGCTGCTGTGAAAATAATAAAGAAACATTCAAGCGCGCTCCTCGCGTCAAAAGGCGAAAAAGAAGCAGAAAGCATAATAAGGGTAAGAAAGAGAACTTATGAATTTATAAAGGAAGATGCAGAACGAGGCAAAAAAGAAGTCATTGTAGAGGATTACATCGTGCCTATAGAGAAAATGCAGGAAACGATAGAAGAGATGCAGCGTTACTGCAGAAGGAAAGGAATAGAATGCATATTCTTTGGGCATGTAGGGGAAGGGAACATACATCCAAATATAATCGTGAAGAAAGGAGATAAAGGAGTCGGTAAGGTAATAGAGGACTTAGCCATGATAGCGATAAGGAACAAGGGCAGCATATCTGGGGAGCATGGAATTGGAATAGGAAAGAAAAAGATGATGTATGAAGAATTCAAAGCAATAAATTCGCCAGCCACGCTGGAGCTCATGAAAAAGATAAAAAGCACAATAGATCCGGAATGGATTCTTAATCCTGGAAAGATGCTCGATAAGGGCTAAGAGAATTCATAAATCTCTCATACTTTCTTTTCTTCGCCTCTATCCTTGCTTTCTTAATCCTCAACCTCTCCAAATTTATCTCTTTCTCTTTTATTCTATTCCTCATCGCTATTCTCCTCAATATATTTCTCTTCATCCTACTAAGGTCTAGACTCTCAGCTTCTATTTTCGCGGCTATCTCTGAATGCTTGTTTGCAACTTCTTTCAAGCTTTTTTCTAATATTCCCACTTCCCTAAACAGCTGCTCTTTTGCAAACCCAAGCGAGGGCATCTTCTTTGCAAGGCCTATGGCGGCAAGCTCTGCTACGCTTCTCCCATATTTTTCAGAATAAAAAGCAGAGATTGCTTCTATATACTTTAGAAGCTTCCTTAGATTTCTCTTTTCGTTTTTGCACTTTGCTATCAACATATCTGCTGTATGAATCTCATAGCTTATGGAGCCGAAGATTTCATTCATAGAGACGAAGTGGTCTTCTAGGTCAATAATCTGTTCATTGCTGAGCCCGTTTTCTTTTGCCTCTTCGATCCAAGAAGCCTTAACAAGCCTTTTTACTATATCTATGCCTTCGTTTGTACTTGTGCTTCTGCGTAATAGGCTAATCGTCAACTTACCACCACATTTATAATGAAATCAGAGAAAGGCTTTCTTTTGAGTCAAGCCTAAAGAAACCTATCCTTTCCAATTGAATAATTGAGCCCTCATCTATGCCAAGTATAGAAGGCTCGCATACTGCAGCGACGTTCTTTATGCTCTCTTCATTGAATCTTCCATCTTTAAGCAGATCTCCTATAAAGGCAAGGTTTACTCTTACACCGTTTTCCCCTACCCATTGCACAGGATCATGCCTCTCTTTAGATTCTACTCTTGCTGCTTTTATAAAATCCCCGGTTTCCTTTATCATTATTTCATAAAGATTCATAAGGCTTATTACATCTCCTCTCTTCCTCGCTTCTATGTCTTTTTTGCTTACAAAGACTTTTCCTTTTATCTCATAAACCCTGTAGCCCATGTTTTCTGTAGGGTGGAATGGAATCCTTGCGGTTTCGGACCCATCTTCAATCTCAACTTCTACAGGGTCTATTACTGCGAATAACCTTCTCGCCTTTTTGTCTATAATCTTTCTATTTTCATCGAGCAGCATCCTTATATTTACTTTTGCGTCTGTCTTGCTCAGCCCAAACCTAAGTACAAACCTTCTTATCGCTTCAGGGTCAATGCCTCTTCTCCTCAGTCCTTTTATCGTCAAAAGCCTCGGATCATCGTATCCTTCGATTTTCTTCTCCTCCACCAGCTTTCTTATCTCCCTTTTCTTCGTAGTGTTGTTTTCAAACACCAGCCTTGCTTCAAGGTGCACCCTTGGAACCCTAAGCCCAAGGCTGGAAAGAATAAAAAAGTAAAGCTCATTCCTCAACTCGTACTCTTTGCTCCTTATCGCATCTGTCACCCCGTTGATTGAGTCATTGATCGG
>JAVZOJ010000032.1:0-7179 GCA_038882355.1 Candidatus Micrarchaeaceae archaeon
CATACTTCGCTGCTCTGTTGATTTCCTCAACTCCCACAAAGCCCTTCTTTTCTTCTTCTGCTATTTCTCCAGCTTTGGCAAGAATCTTAAGGGCAAGCCTTGCATCTCCGCTCTCTTTTGCAGCAATTGCCGCTGCGAGGTTTATAGAATCTTCGCTAATCTTCCCCTTTTTGAATGCATGCTCTGCCCTCGCTCTTAATATGCTTGCAAGCTCTTCCGAATTGTATGGAGGAAACACAATCTCATTTTCATAAAGGGAAGAAAGGCTTCTGGGATCAAGCGTGTCTTTAAAAGATATCTTGTTAGATATTCCGACTATTGTTATACCCCCGTTTTTTGCGTCGCTGTTTGCCCTTGTCAATGTATAAATAAGGTCATCCAGATCTTTTACCATGTCAATCTCATCCAATACTGCAAGAAGATTCTTACCATCTTCCTCTAGCCAACTGATTAACTTTTCGTAAATATCTACGACCCCATACCCTTTCTTTGCGTACATGGGCAAATGATCACTTGCAATCTTCATCAGAACCCTGTACCTTGAATTGTATATCCTGCAGTTCACGTATGATATCTTGACCCTTATTCTGGGTTGGTCTTTTATTTCTTCTATTATGTGCTTTATGCACGAAGTCTTTCCTGTCCCTGTTTTTCCATATATAAACAGATTCCTTCCCTTTTCTCCTCTTAGCGCAGGCGCAAGGTACTTTATTGTTTCAGAGATTTGTCTGTCTCTAAATAAAAGGTTGCTTGGCACATAGTGAGGAGACAGAACTTCCCTGTTAGCAAAGATTTGAGACTCTTCAAATATCTCATCGATTTCCTTCATCTAATCGCCTTGCGAAAGCCTGTGTGAGGACATAGATAAATTGAAACATAGCTGCGATTTGAAAGGGAATTTAGAGCAAGAGTTTGCTGGATGCCCACACAGTCCTCTATTGGAGCGCAAGCGTTCGTGGTTTCTAACAAGCAAGCAGCTTTATGGCTTTGAATATCTAGTAATCTCTTCGGCGAGACTGCGTTTCGCATATTGCTCATCTTAATAAAAGCCCCTCATTTAAGAAGGGCAACTTACCCCCTTAAACTAAATACATACAATTATTTATTTGTGCTTATTCCGAGCTCTTTTAGAAGAGAATTGCATAATGAAATAAACTCCTCTTGAACCTTTTTGTTTTCTATAGCCAGCTTCCCAGAGTCTGTGCTTTCTTTTATGGAATCATTCTCAGATATCCTTCCTAACAAAGGAGCGCCAAGGTCTTTCTCAAAGGAATCTACCTCCTCTCCTCTGCTCATATTTTCAACAAACCCTATAAGATTTACTCCAAGCCTTTTTGCCATAAATGCAGACCTAAGCGCATTTACCCTCGCTACTTTTTGAGGAGTTGTTACAATTATGAAACCGAATAGGTCAAGCAGCTGTATAATAGAGAGCGGCGCATCGCTTGTGCCGGGTGGAAGGTCGATAAGAAGAAAGTCTAGGCTCCCCCATTCTGCGTTCTCGAGGAATTCAGAAATCATCTTTCCTATGAGCGGTCCTCTCCAAATAATAGGCTTCGTTTGATCGTTCATAAAGAAGGCAGTAGAAAGGATCTTGACTCCATCTTTTTCAAAAGGATTCAAAGGATACTCTTCGTTTTTCATTTCTATACCTAAGAATAGAGGCACATTAGGACAATCTATGTCAGCATCAAGTATTCCTACATTATACCCCATATCTTTCAGAGAATACGCAAGGTTAATAGTCACTGTCGTCTTTCCAACGCCTCCTTTTGCGCTGTATATGCCTACTTTGTACCTTATGTTTGAGAGTTTGGCCTTTATCCTTTTTCTCTGCTCAAGCACTTTGAATATAGAGGGATGCAAAAACGCTTTCTTCTCTTCCTGTGCTTCTTCCATCAATAATATTTATACCTAAATACTTTTAATCCTGAGAGTGAAAGCACGTAGGCTCTGGTAAAAGTTTCTCTCAAATATCTTATTGAATTCATTGACGCCTCCTTGACAAATTCGGAAAAGATTCATGTGTAGCCATGTTTCGTGATAGATAATTAGACAAGAGACAGTCTCCAATAAAAGCAGTATATATTAAAAAATTACAAATATTTGTTGAAAAAAAGCAAAGATTTTTATATCTTTATAAGAAAATATATTATGTATGCCTCTTGCAAACAACCTTGAGCTGAAGCAACTCGATAGAAAGAAAGTAAAAGGCAGGAGAAAAGACATGATAGAAGTAATCTGTGACTCTCTTGGACTTTCAAGCGAAACAGAGGCGAACATGCTAAGGCAGATAATAGCGAGAAGCATAAAATATGAGGGGATAACAAGCAAGGAAGCATCAAGCCTATTGAAAGTTCCGAGAACTACAGCACTATACCATTTGAACAGGCTTATAGACAAAGGGCTTATAGTAAGGAAAGGAAGAAGGTACTACTTAAGGTCCTATGACCTCAGCGATACGCTAGAAGAGATGAGGCACGAAGTAGAGAGAGAGTTTGAAAGGCTCATAGAGTTTGCAAAAGAGGTTGATAGTATAATAGAGCGTGAGTTATTTGGAAGAGAAGAATGATAACCAAAAGAAGGAGAATGGGACTAAAGAGAAAGCCGAGAAGACCAGTGAGACAGAGCTTCAGGAGCTAAAGGACAGCCTTGTGAGGCTCGCAGCAGAATTTGACAACTATAAGAAAAGCGTAAGCAAACAGATAGAAAACGAGAAGAACTTCCAGATCGCAAAGATTCTCGCAGACATAGTGAAAATACTTGATGAACTTGAGCTTGCGATCAAGGGCCTTGGAGATGAAGACAGGAAAGGGGTAGGTATGATATATACAAACCTGAAGGAATCGTTAAGGTTGCATGGACTTAGAGAAATAGAGACAAAAGGAAAGTATGACCCAAGATATCATGAAGTTGCAACAGTGATTGAAAGCGACAAAGATGACGGCGAGATAGTTGATGTTATCAGAAAAGGGTATATGTTTAACAACGTATTAGTAAGGCCAGCATCTGTTATAATATCGAAAAAGAAAGCATGAGGTGGTGTTATGAAAATAATTGGTATAGACCTTGGAACATCTAACTCTGCGGCAGCGGTTCTTCAAGGAGGAAGGCCGGTTCTCATACCGAGCGCAGAAGGTACGAGCCTTTATGGAAAGGCGTTTCCTAGCTACGTGGCTTTTACTAAAGACGGACAAATATTGGTTGGAGAGCCTGCAAAAAGACAAGCTGTTGCAAATCCAGAAGGGACCGCTTTTGCATTCAAGAGGAAAATGGGCACTGACTACAAATACAACATATTTGGGAAAGAATATAGACCACAAGAATTGTCTGCAATACTTCTTCAAAAAATAAAGAGGGATGCAGAAGCATTCTTAGGCGAAGAAGTAAAAAAGGCAGTAATAACGGTTCCTGCATACTTCAACGACAACCAAAGGCAGGCTACAAAAGATGCGGGAGAAATCGCAGGATTGGAAGTAGTGAGGCTTGTGAATGAGCCCACAGCAGCATGCCTTGCATACGGGCTTGACAAGCAAGGAAAAGATATGAAGATACTTGTATTCGACTTTGGAGGAGGAACTCTAGACGTTACGATAATGGAGTTTGGCGGAGGAGTATTTGAAGTAAAGTCCACAAGCGGAGACACGCAACTTGGAGGAACGGATATGGATAATGCAATCGTAGAGTTTCTGACAAAAGAGATAAAGGAAAAGCACAATGTAGACATAACAGGAGACAAGCAGGCAATGCAGAGGCTAAGGGAGAGTGCAGAAAGGGCAAAAATAGAGCTCTCGACTGTTCTAGAGACAGAGATAAGCCTTCCTTTCCTTACGTCAATAAACAACTCTCCTTTTCACTTCACATACAAACTAACAAGGTCAAAGCTTGAGGAAATTGTTCTTCCGATAATAGAAAGGACAACAAGGCCTGTGATGCAGGCCCTTAAAGATGCAAAACTTGAGCCAAAAGACATAGACAAAGTAATACTCATAGGAGGGCCTACAAGAATGCCTATAGTGCAGAGATATGTGGAACAACTGCTCGGAAAGAAAATAGAAAGAGGCGTTGACCCTATGGAGGCCGTTGCATTCGGAGCAGCCATACAAGGAGGCATCATGGCAGGGGAAATAAAGGACATCGTTCTGCTAGATGTAACTCCATTATCCTTGGGCGTAGAAACGTTGGGCGGAGTAGTTGCAAAGATTATAGAAAGGAATACAACAATCCCTGTAAGGAGAAGCCAGATATTTACAACAGCAGAAGACAATCAAACAGCAGTAGATATACACATTATTCAAGGAGAAAGGCCTTTAGCCAAGGATAACATAGAGCTTGGAAGGTTCACCCTTACAGGAATTCCTCCTGCACCGAGGGGTTTCCCTCAGATAGAAGTGACATTCGACATCGATGCGAACGGAATACTGCATGTAACAGCAAAAGACAAGGCGACAGGGAAAGAGCAGGGCATGGTCGTAACTGCACCAAATAAGATGAGCAGAGAGGAAATAGAAAAGAAGATAAAAGAAGCAGAGAGTTACGCTGAACAGGATAAGAAGAGACTCGAAGAGATACAAACAAGAAATGATGCAGAATCATTGGTATACTCGGCAAACAAAACGCTAAACGAGTACAAAGACAAAATACCAAAAGACGTGACTGAAAAGGTGAGAATTTCCATAGAGGAGCTAAAAGACGCGCTAAAGGGCGAGGACATAGAAAGAATAAGAGAAAAAAAGGAAAAGCTAGAAAAAGACTTGCAAGACATAGGCGCAAGCATTTACGGATCTGGAAGCCAGGGGCCAGGACCAAGCGACGGAGGTACAGGCAACACAGACGCAAACTATAAAGTGAAAGGCGATGAAAGTTGAAAGACTATTATGAGATATTAGGTGTTCCCAGAAATGCAACGTTGGAGGAAATAAAGAAAGCATACAGAGCTCTTGTGATGAAGTACCACCCAGATATAAACAAGAGCAAAGAAGCAGAAGAGAAGTTCAAAGAGATAAATGAGGCTTATGCCGTATTGAGCGATGAAGAAAAGAGAAGACAATACGACATGTATGGACCTTCGGCCTTTGAGCAAAGGTATACGCAACAAGACATATTCAGAGACTTTGACTTTGAAAGCATATTCAGAGATTTAGGAATAGGCTTCAATTTTCCAGGATTCGAAGACTTTTTCGGATTTAGACAGGCAGAAGAAAGAGGAGATGACATACTGTATGAATTGGAGATCTCTTTGCCAGAGGCCGCAAGGGGCACAGTAAAAGAAATCTCAGTAAACCACGTAAAAATGTGCAGCGCATGCAGAGGGACAGGAGCTGCTCCTGGATCCAAGGAGGTGACTTGCAGCGTATGCAAAGGTACTGGAAGGATAAAAAGCGTAAGGAGCTCTATGTTTGGAAGGTTTGAGTCTATAACAGTATGCAACAATTGCAGAGGAACAGGGAAGGTCTATGAAAAGTATTGCAAGGTATGCAAGGGTACTGGCGGCGTTGCGACAACCGAAAAAATAGAAGTGGAGATACCTCCTGGCGTAGACAACGGGAGCAGGCTGAGACTCAGGGGAATGGGAGACTATGCAAGGGGAGGGAGCGGAGACCTTTACATAGACATTTCGGTAAAACCGGACAAGAGGTTTAGGAGAAATGGGAATAACATAGAAGTAGACTTGAAGGTTCCATTTTATATCTTTATCTTAGGGGGCAAGATAAAAGTGCCGACATTATATGGAGACAAAGAGATAGCAATCGAAAAAGGCCATGACGTTTCTCGCCCAGTAATAATTCAAGGATTTGGAATCAGGAAAGGAGACGAAGTTGTAAATTTAATACCAGAGTTTCCTTCAGAAATCTCGAAAGAGGAAGAGGAATTATTAAAGAAGTTTGTAGAGCTTATGAATAAGAAGAAAAAGTTTTTCTTCTAATACTTGCAACACTGACAAAAAATATTATAAGGCTCGAAAGGCCAATAATTAAGAAAATTAATGAGTGCGCTTCTATTGAGATTCCTATGCTCATAAAGCCGAAAAGTGGAGGTATCGCAGGGAGCGGAACCTTGTATTTCCTCAAAACAAACAAGGTAAATATAATCCCAAGTACTGAAAATGCAACAAGAGCATAGAGCTTTTCATAGCTGAGAAAAGAATAGAATGAGCTTACCGAAAGCATCAAGGGAATTGCCAGGTCTCCTGTGCCCAATTGAATGGAAGAAACGAAAGGAACTTCATTTGACTTGAGCCTTATATTCCCCACTTTTTTTATAGCTTCTTTAAATTCCTTCCTGCTTTTCTCATCCTGTTTGGTTAGCCTTGCCTTTTGGATTACCCCTATTGTATTGCTTCCCACCAAAAAGCTAAGGTTGTTTTCGACTGCGGAACGAGCAAGGGTAAGCATGTGCTTTGTCACAAATACAGAAATGTAATCATATATTGCTATGAAAAGCATAAGCAAATATGTTGTTAAAAAGCTTAGCGAAGTCCCCAAGGCTATGCCTACGCCTATACTTGATATTATTGCAACAAAGTTTCTTGTCCTTGGAACCTTGTTTTTCAATACGACGCATAATATTCCAAGGAAAAGCGATACGGACAAGTATATGGATGCATTGAGGTTTGGGAGGAGCTTAGAGAAAAGGAATGCAAAGAATAAAAATCCTGCAAAAGTTATTACAAATCCTTCTATTGCAAGGAACAGCAATTTTCCTTTGAAGCGGCGCATTAAAAAGAGAAAAATTAAAGTGAATATAACTAGGTAAATAATAATCGATAAATCAAAGGCGATCTGATTGCCTCCTTCCTTAACCATTACAATTTTATTAGTCGTTCCAGTTCCCAAAAAAGAGCCTAGGAATTGAACAATCATGAAAAATGATATGATGCTCACTGCTTCCCTATATTCTATAACCCTTTCCAAACAAACCACTATTCGCTTTCATGCCTTACAATCTTCACAGTTCCAGGCTTTGGAGTGTAGAGCTCCCCTTGCTTAAGCAACTGAGATATTATAGATGAGGCTGTGTCCCTGCCTATCCCTTGCTTTTCAGCCTCTTCTATTACCCTTACCATTCTAGGAGGATCTTCTTCCTCTTCAAGCCTTTTTATTACTCCCATTATAATTTTTATATTGTTTACCTTCTCTTTTGGCATTCCGGTCATGATTGTATCTATGTCCCTCCTTC
>JAVZOJ010000033.1:0-6787 GCA_038882355.1 Candidatus Micrarchaeaceae archaeon
GGTTTTCATCTAATCGCCTCGCAAGGTGCCCATGCATAAGCATGGAAGGAATTGCGGGCATAAACATTTTGCTGTCGGAGCGGAAGGATATTACTGACCATAAACCCTTCCAGATTTCCAATAGGCGAGCCCTTGTAAACGGGCTCTTTCGTCCACGCGAGGTTGGTTTGCCCAATGTTGCTGTGCAACATGCTAATCAACTGATGGAAAGCCCCTTCCGTTAGGTAGGGCAGTTTACTTTCCTTTAAGCACATATACAATACACCCCAAGCCCATCTAAAAAAGCACATATGCCTACTGCCATAAATAATAGAAAAGCTTATTATTATTTTAATCTTTGCAAGCAATTCTTTAATGAGCTCCAATGCGAAGGCACATATCTTTTGGAGAAGAGGCAAAGGATTTGCTGATTGCAGATCTAGTTCTTGCTCTTGCCTTTGACTTTTTGTATAATGGAGGAATAACTTCCTTTGCAAAGCCGATAGATCTTGCTATCTTCTTCCCGATTTGCATTTTTGCATCCTCACTTTCTATGGTACCGCACGAGCTTATGCACAAGAAGGTTGCAATGAGGTATGGCGCCATTGCGGCATTTAGAAAGTCAAACATAGGCCTTGCTCTCACATTGATATCTGGCTTCTTCGGATTCCTTATAGGGCTGCCAGGCGCTACAGTGATATACAAAAGCTATTTTTCCAAGGAAGAAGAAGGAATCACCTCCCTGGCTGGACCTTTGACAAACTTCTCCATCGCAATTGTTCTTTTCGCTTCAAGGTTTCTCGTTGGCTCCAGCAAATACCTTGGCGCGATGTTCTATGTTGCCATTTACATCTGCCTGCTTCTTGCGCTTTTCAACATGCTTCCTCTGCCGCCTTTAGACGGGAGCAAAGTGCTAAGCTGGAACAAAAAGGTGTATTTCGGAACTTTGGCCTTATTCTTTTTGTCCTTTGCAGTGCTTGTATCTTTAAGCATAGCAATAGAGCTTCTGGTGTTCATGCTCTTCTTTGGGCTTATCTTCTACTTCTTATATAGAGGATTTACTCTATGATAATCGCAGGTCTGCCTGGAAGCGCAAATCTTGCCTTCTCTTCCTTTGCCGCGTTTTCCCTTTCTATCTGGACCTCTATGTTGCATTTTGATTCAATATATCGCTTTGCGTCGTTTAAGAACTTATATTCTTCATCTTCGCTGAATATTTCCTTTTGCTCCTTGAATCTCTTTGCATTTGTAAAGAACTCCTTTATTTCTTCCTCTTTTAGATGAGGCACCTTGCTCTTCGCCAATTCAATAAATTCGTCTATTTGGAGCGATACGTTTCTGTAGAGCTCCCTCTTCCATTGGCTAGCGACGATTAACCTTGCCTTTCTTGCCTTGTTTCCTTTCCTTTCAAAGAGCGACTTCACTTTTGATGTGTCATCTATGACCTCATCGATTATGCTTTCCTGCATTTCCAGCCTTCCATTGATCATGTTTTCAGATGCTATCGGCCAGCTTTCTGTGGATGCAAATGTGCTGTTTCCAAGCCTATGCCACAGCTCTTCAGCCACAAAAGGCGCGAATGGCTGAAGCATGAGCGCCAAATTGGAAACATAGTCTCTCAGCACTATTTGGTTCTCACCTCCCCTTTCAAAGTACCTCTTCAGCTCCAAAATTGAATTGTACAAAATGTTTACTCCTGCTTCCCTAAACTCCAACCTTTCCATGCTCTCAGTTACTTCCTTGATCTTTTTGTTGAGTCTTGAATAAAGCCAGAGGTCAATCTCTTTCAATTCTTTGCCTCCAAGCCTGCTTATTTTCTCAGGAAGGGAAAGCAAATATGAAAACTTTTCATCTATTCCCTGTGCCTCCTTTTCAGTATAGCTTATATCTGCAAACAAGTCTGCCAAGGTTACTACGCCGAACCTTGCTACATCTGCGCCATATCTCTCCACCACATCAACGATAGGTATTATATTTCCCAGGCTTTTGCTCATCTTCTTTCCTTCATATAGCACCATTCCATTGGTGACGATTTGCTTAGGCCAATATTTCTCTTTAAATATGCACACATGGTTGAAGATGTACATTGTTAGGTGATTGTATATAAGTTCAGAAGCAGAATGCCTAGAGGTGTATCTGTACCAATATTCAAAGCTTTCCCTGCACTTCTTTATCGTCTCATAGCTTATTCCTGTCAATTTACTTACCTCTTCTATTGCCCCTATGCCTCTAAATACATAGTCAAAAAACTGTGGCTTCAACTGTTCTGGATTCAGGCTTTTTATATAGTGGTAAATAGTGTAGAGGGCAGGGTAGATTGTAGAGTCAGAGAGCGACTCTATAATGTAGTTTTCGTCGAAAGGAAACTTCGTGCCAAGCCCTTGGCTCCTTGCAACCGCTTTCTTGTCTAGCCATTCGATTGTAGCTGCAAGGGCCTTCTTTGAGTTTTCTGGAAACACCTTCATATTCTCCAGGCACTTTATTGCAGCCTTTTTCCATTCAGGGTTTGAGTAGTCTATAAACCATTGGTCTTTCAGGATCTTTACTGAAATCTTTGTTCCGCACCTGCATATAACAGGAGAATTTGCGATCACATAAAGCATCATTCCTTTGTTTTCATTGAGCATATCCCTCGTTATCTTTTCCCTGCCTTCTCTCTCCCCCATTCCTTTGTACTTCCCGGTGCTTATGACTCCGTGCCTTGACTCTTCTCTATATTCCATTTCCGTTGCTTCATCGAGCGATGAAGCCCTTTTGGTATAATATTCTGCAGGAATATCTCCCACCTCCCTCTCTAGCTCGTCTTTCAATTCTATAACCTTCCTTGGCTTTATCTCTATTCCCATTTCTCTGCAGGCTTTCTTCAGCGCATCAAGGTCGTATGGCGCATGCGCAGGCACGCCCATTACTATGCCGCTTCCTTCATCCTCTTCCACAAAGTCTGCAGGAAGCACCATTATTTCTTCTCCTGTTTCTGGGTTAATCGCCTTCTTTGATATTATTTCTTCGTAGCTTACTTCTCTCTTTACCTTTATCTCCACCTGGAAAGAAAGGTTCTCTGATGCGCCTTTTGAGATATAGAAAGATTCCCCTTTTATCTCTGCTTCTACAAAACTTCCATTTCTTTTCACGAATAGGTTTGTAACGCCGTAGATTGTTTCTGGCCTATAAGTTAAGCACAAAAAGTAGCTCTCTTCTCCGCTAACTTTGAACTTTATTGCGATTTCTTCTTCTATTTCAGGATCCACGTCTCCTTTCACATCATGCATCCCTACAGGGTTGTTGTCATGAGGGCACCATCCCACCGGGTGAGTTCCTTTCGTCAAATAGCCTCTTTCGCTTAGCAATTTGAACTGCCATTCGACAAATTTGCTGAAGTGAGGGTCAAGGCTAAAGAGGTCCCTTCTCCAATCTATGCTATAGCCCATCAGCTTCATGCCTTTCTTAAGCTCTTCTTTGAAAAAGTTTGCTATAAAAAGCGGGTCTGTCATCTTTTCCATATCTTCTTCGCTTATATGAAAGACTTTGTATTCATTTATCAACTCTTTATCCTGCTCTTTCATCCTCTTCGCCATTGCGAGTATTGGAGTTCCAGTTCCATGAAACCCCATTGGGAAGAGTACATTGTATCCCCTCATTCTCATGTACCTTGCGAATGCATCGCCTGTCCCGTAGGTTCTTACGTGCCCCAAATGCTGTGGTGCATTTGTATATGGAAAAGCAACAGTAACCATTATGCTTTCTTTGTTGCTTACTTCTGGCTCGAAGATTTTCGCTTCTTCCCAAGCTTTTCTCCATTTATTTTCAATCTCTCCATATTTAGACGTAGCCTTCACCTTCTTTTTTCCATTATGAACGCTATTACTTCCTTTATTGACGTTTGATTTGTCAGTATCATTATAAGCCTGTCTATGCCTATGCCTATCCCTCCTGTAGGAGGCATTCCATACTCCATTGCTTCAACAAAGTCCAAGTCTAGCGGCTCAGCTTCCTTGTCTCCCATCTTGGCCCTTTCCTCTTGCTCTTCAAAATTTTTCCTTTGTATAATCGGGTTGTTCAGCTCTGAATATGCATTTGAGAGCTCTATCCCTGAAATATATAGCTCGAATCTTTCTACTAACCTTGGGTCTTTTCTGTTAGGCCTAGCTAATGGGCTCATCTCTTTTGGAAAGTCTATTGCAAACGTGGGCTCTATCAATTCCGGCTGAACCAGTTTTGAGAACAGCTTGTCATAGGCGTGCGCCCTAAACCTCTTTCCTTTTTCAAATCTTATTCCATTCTTTTCCGCAAGCCTGAAAAGCTCTTCATCCTCAAGCTCAAGTATGTCTTCCCCCACCTTCTCGTTTATGCTTTTTACAAATTCCACTCTCTTGAAAGGCCCTTTCATATCTATTGTGCTTCCTTGGTAAGCCAACTTTGTAGTGCCGAATATTCCTTTTGCGATATATTCGAACATTTCTTCATTCAGCTTCATCATTCCATTGTAATCAGTATATGCCTCATATGCCTCAAGCATCGTAAATTCAGGGCTGTGTGTGCTGTCTATGTCTTCATTCCTGAATGCCTTGTATATTTCATAAACTTTCTCAAACCCGCCAATAATAAGCCTTTTCAAATAGAGTTCGTCAGATATTCTAAGGTAATCCTCTTCGTTTAGGGTATTGACAAAAGTCTTGAAAGGCTCTGCATCTGCGCCTCCATACAATGGCTGTATTGCAGGGGTTTCAAACTCTATGTATCCCCTTGAATTCATAAATTCTCTGATAAGCCTAATCGCCTCATGCCTTATTAGAAATATTTTCCTTACTTGCGGGTTTACAATAAAGTCCAAATGCCTGTTTCTGTACCTAAGCTCAACGTCTTTGAGCCCTTTCCATTTGTCTGGCAAAACTCTCATTGCTTTCATGAGCAAAGAGAAGTCCTCTACCTTTATGCTAATCTCCCCTGGATCAGTCTTGAAAACTTTTCCTGAAACCCCTATAATGTCTCCTCTATTTAATTTCTTTACTTCTTGAAACCTCTCCTTTAGCAATCCAAACTCAAAGTAGAGCTGTATGCTTCCAGACTGGTCAAGGAGATCTGCAAATATGATCTTTCCTACCTCTCTGATCCTTATTATCCTTCCTGCAATTCTTACGCTTTTGCCTTTATACGCTTCATAATTTTCCCTTATTTGTTCTGCACTCGAGTCTCTTTCATAGGCATAGGGCAGGCTATTTAAAAAATTTTCTTCTATCATAAAACCGATATTTCTAATTAGGTTTAAACTTATATTGCTTATCTGTAGTCACTTTATTCCTATGCTCTCCAGCTTTCTCTCCTTTATCAAATAGTACAGAACCGAAAGGAACACCACCAAAATTATTATTGCCGCCTCAGACCTTGCTATATCGACACGCTGCGGATAGAAGAGCTTTATGCTGTTAATGGAAGAGTTCTGCAACGAAGAATTCGCCAAGATGCTCACTGCAACTGGGCTTGCATTGGTTGTATTGTTTATTGCACTCAGGATTGCAAACAGCACAAGTATCAAAGCAAACACCTGTTTGGCTCTGCAGGCATGAGCCCCTGGATTGGCAAGGGCCAATAGCAAGCAGACTCTTATAAAATAAGCATGAGATAAAAATATAAAGAATGTGTAAACAGAGCGGAATCGATGATTGGGAAGCTCAAAAAAGAGAGCGCTGAAGAAAGCCTGCAGATCATATGCCTCAATAAGATCCCGAGCTCTCTTTCCGCTTAAAGCTTTTGCAAAAATCTTACTAAACATTTTTTAACTTTAAGAGAAAGAATTCTTCATGGGGAAGATTGAGAAAGCAGTAATAACAGTTGCAGGGAAAGGGCTAAGGATGAAGCCTATTACCTCGATTCTGCCTAAGTGCATGCTTCCAATATTCTCTTTCAACGAAAAGAATGAGATTGTAGTGGAGCCTCTAATAAATACCATGCTTGAAAAGCTGAGGGAAGTGAAAATAAACAAATTCTGCTTTGTGGTCGGGAGGCACGGTGCAGTGCTTATGAACTATCTTTTTGGCTCAGAAGCCTCATTTGTATTCCAAAACGAGCCGATTGGGTTTGGCGATGCTGTAAGGCGCGCAAAATGGTTTGCGGGTGATGACCCCATCTTAGTGCATGCGGATGACGGGGTTCTTACAGGAGGCTACGACGTTGCAATGGATCTATTTGCCAAAGAGTCTCCAGATGCTGTACTTTTGTTAAGGAAAACTGACAACCCAAAAAGGTACGGAATAGCAGAAGTAGGAAAAGAAAAAGAGTTTGAAGGGCATTTGGCTTATGATGTTTTGGGCGTCGAAGAAAAGCCCTCTTTTCCAAAGTCAAACCTCATGCTTTCAGCAGTTTATCTGTTTTCAAACAAGATATTTGAAGAATTGAGAAGCTTGAAAAAGAATGAGAGAACCGGAGAAGTCGAGCTTACTGACGCAATAAAGTCCATGTCGGCAAAAGGCCTTAAGATAAAGGGCCTGCTATTAGAAAAAGAGAAGTGGCTCAACGTGGGAGATGCAGTCAGTTACTTTTCCACCCTTAGCTTCACCTATTCAGAAGCGAGGAAGAGAGCTGCAAAGTTAAATAGATTTAATCCTGCAAGCGGGAAAGCGAATGAAAAGAAAAAGGTATAAAGTAATGAGGGTAAACATATGTGTTAGAGTGCGTGCTATGCAATGTCGTTTCCAATCCAATGTTTTGCGCTATGTAGGTAATGAAAGAGTGTGGTAGTTTATTATGCTTACAGACACGGCTGTAATCTTGGCTGGCGGATTTGGGAAGAGATTGATGCCTCTCACGTTAG
>JAVZOJ010000034.1:0-6055 GCA_038882355.1 Candidatus Micrarchaeaceae archaeon
GAAGAAGACGCATATCCGGCTTCAACAGCAAGGGAATTCAAGTCATAGAACTGCTTGTTTTTGAAGAAGAAACCCAGGGAATCAAAAAGGAACTTCTTATCAAGCCCCAAGACCGAGAATGAAGCTCCTACTGCAATCATATTCCTTGCCCTTTCAGCAACTGCCGGAGGCATGTTAAGCTTATTCATTATACTCAGCATGATAGAATCATAGTCTAACTCTATGCATGCAACTCCATGCTCTTTTTCATACTCTAACACACCTTTAACGTCATAAGAATAGCTGCTCAAGTAATCTGTTGCAACCTCTGCAATCTCAGGCTCCATTGACTTTATTGCATCAATCTTCGTATTTGCAAAAGACTTGCCATAAATCATTATTTTCTTTACTTCATAAAAGTGCTGAAATATAGTCTCTGCATCAAAGCTTGCCAATATGTCTACTTTTGAATCTATGCTATTCTGCTGCTTGTCGCTAATGCATACATTAAAGTAGCTGTGCCTCCCTTTGATATTCGAATAGTATTCTCTGCTGCCATATATGAAATACCCTGCCCTTGCAACAGCGTTTCCAAAAATGTTTGCGGCTGTGTCAACTCCAAGACCTTGAGATCCGCCTATTAGCCATCCAAGCCTCATTTTACCGACCTACTCAGAAACATAGGATATGCAGAGAATAAGCGTCGCATACACGCGAAGCGCGCCACTCTGCCTGTGCATGAAGAGCATGCCTCCGCACATTCGGAGCTGCATGGTAAGTTTTGCATCTCAGAATACCTCAATGTTATATTTGGCAGGCTTTCCCTACCTATTGTCACGCAAAATATATCTCCTCCCATGCTTTTATTCTTTTTTATCGGCTCTCTTAAACTATCGCAAAGCTCCATTGGAAAAGGCCTGAAGAAAAGCAAGGACGCATTGCCTTTTTGCTAAAGTTTAAAAGCTTCACTCTTTATATAATATAGGTGATATTGTGGCTGCAAGATCTACATATAGAAGAGAAGAAGAGCCTGCAAGCAAAGATTATTTTTCAAGGCTTCTACATTACAATGAAAGGCAATCTGGTTGGTACATATTTAGGTCGATATATTGGAGCATATATCTTCTTTTAATAGCGGTGCTTCTGATTTATTATGGGCCATTGGGCCTCTCATTATCCACGTTCCTTGGGCTTAGCATATTCATATTCTCAATAATGTTCATAATATTTGGATTCACTCAGTCTTTGCACCACAAGCTAATGAAGAGGTATGCATAAATATAAGAGCCTGCTTTTTATTTCTTTTCCATTTATTCTATATGTAAGATTTTATGAATATTTATTCATCCAAATATACCAAGTATTATCCAGCGATTCCCATTGCGCTTCTTATCGTTTCAATTCTAATGCTTCCACACATCAGCTATAGCACAGAACTGCAAGGAGGAGTGGATATATCTTTAATAACAAATTCAAAAGTTGATATTCCGCTCCTCTCAAGCGAATTGGCAACTAAGCTAAACATTCCTCCTCCTTCAATCACAGGAAGCGGAAATGGCTTGGACATAACGCTTCCGAATAACGAGAGCCTTGTAAAGGCGAATTCGTATTTGCAAAGCATATACCAATACTATTCAAACTATACCTCGCTTTTAGTAAACCAAAGCACCCTTCAATCAGTATTAGCAAAAAACCCAAACAACTCTACTGCCAAAGCAGCGCTTATAAATACATCTATACTGATCAACAAGACAGAAGCAGAGATAATCTCTTCCTTTAAGAGTGAGATTGAATCGTTAAAGCCTTTTATCGGAAATGTGACGTTCAATGCAACAGATGTAGGGCAAGTACCGCAAATAGCGCAGAGCCAATACAGCAACGCAAGCAAGGTTTTTGAAGACAAGCTTTTAAGCGCAATAAAGAGTTATGTGAACGTGAGCTCTTATTCATTTGAACAAATAACCCCAACGCTTGGAAAGTATTTCCTTTCACAGGTAAAATCAGTTTTGCTTGCATCGTTTATACTGATAGTAATCATCGCCTTGATAATTTTCAGGACACCAGTGCCTGCATTCACTGTGGTATTTGGTAGTATAAATGACATAATGATAGCCTTGCTTGCCATGATATTGCTTAAGATACCACTAAGCCTTGAAAGCCTTGGAGGCCTACTCATGCTTATTGGATTCTCCATGGATACAGGAGCGCTTACAGCGGTAAGGATAGTGAAAAGAAGAGAAGGAAGCATTGAAGAAAGGGCGAATTCTGCGCTTAAAACAGGGATTACAATGACAAGCAGCGCAATTGTAACGTTTACAATCCTGTTCTTCATATCCATATTCACTTATGCGCCGACTTACTATGACATTGCAGGAGTAGTGCTGTTTGGATTACTAGGAGACATAGCGACTACGTGGCTGGGAAGCGCACCTATTCTTGTGGAATACAAAAGGAGGAGAAAATGATAAGCTACTTGAAAGACTATAGGATAATTTCCCTTATATTCATAATAGTTGCACTTCTCATTCTTGACCTTAAGATAGGCCTGCATCTTGGGATAGAGTTTATTGGAGGGACTACAATACCTGTTAGCCTAGACTATCCAGCGAATCCGCTCCAGCTGAGCCAGACAATAAGCGCGCTGCAGCAAAGGCTCTCTACCTTCGGGCTTAAGGAAGTGACCCTTGAGGGCGTAGGAAACCAAGAAATATACATAACAATTCCAAATGCAACCTCTTCTGAAATCAATCAAACAATACAAGTCATAGAAAGCCAAGGAGTTTTTGAAGGAATCGTAAACGGGAAAGAGGCACTTAACGGCTCTTCAATACTTCAAAGCGGGGTAGGTGTACTTCCAGTGACAAAGGCAAATGGAACATATACATGGGGAGTGCAGTTTGTGGTTACACAAGGCGCAGCAGAGAGATTTTCAAAAGTCGTTTTCGGCGAAGCAAACAAACCAATATACATGTTTCTTGACAGGCCAAGCAAGGCAATTCTGCTCTTGAATCAATCCCTATTGAGCAAGCAATACAATCTCAGCAATGAGATAAACGCAATGAACAATGCAGCAACTTTTGGCAACAGCACTATACCGATATTGATCTACACCAATCCAAACTCGGCGCTGCAATTTCTCAAAGCGCACAATTCAACATACAAAAGGGTTATCGCTTATGGAATCAACCAAAGCTTAGAAGAGAGCATAAAGAAGCTAAATTATACCCTCATAATTTCTTCTCCTTCCAATATGACCCCACAATTCTCTGAAATATCTTTGCCTAACGGAAGCGTTGAGCTGTTTGTAAGCTCATGGCCTGCAATAGGCCTCTTAAGCGCGCCAGTATTGAACCCTTCTATAACAAACGGGAGCGTATCGGAAGAATATGAGATAAGCGGGGTTGCACCACTAAACATGAGCCCTGAAGAGCAGTTTGCCTATGCAAATCAGCAGGCGAAAGAGATAGCAAGCATATTAAGCGGAGGAAGCCTTCCAATACCTGTAATAGTGCAAAGGCCGTATTACACGCCTCCAACGCTTGGAAAACACTTTGAGTATGTAAGCGGAATTGCAGGCGTGCTTTCTATTGCAGGGGTGATGGCCCTTATAAGCACGAGATATAGAAAGCTTAAACTCATATTCCCAATATTCCTTACTACCGCTTCTGAGTTATTTATAATCATCTCGATCATCGGGCTTGTAGGAACAATAGACATACCTGCAGTTGCAGGAATTATAGCAGTAGTCGGAACTGGCGTGGACGCACAGATTATCATCACTGATGAATTGATTAGGAAGGAGGGAAGCCTGAAGATGAGGTATGGAAACGCGTTTTACATCATATGGGTAGATGCGCTTCTTCTGATAATTGCAATGCTTCCGCTTCTTTTTTCTACATCGCTTGTCTCCATAATAGGGTTTGCAGAAGCCACGATACTTGGGGCTTTAATAGGGGTGCTTCTCACTAGGCCAGCATATGCAGCAATAGTATCTAAGATGTTTGAGGAAAAGTAAAAGAATTAGAAGGCCTGCTAATGGGGGGAAAGGAAGCAGGCCTAAGACTGTGGTGGTCTGAGAACAAGCATTTTGGCCGCCTTGCCAGCATCAACTTTGTAATAAACCTTGTGACCCAGTTGCAATCTGCTTAATAAACCTTGCTTATATAGCTTATTCAGCCTTGCGCTAGCCGCATTTTTTCCTCTGTAACCCATTAATTTCCTTATATCTTCTGCACAAGCCATGCCTCTGACTTGTATGTAGTCGATAATCTTTGCATCTACATCAGACAAAGGGACCTCTTCTATTCCTCCTTCGCTTTGACCTGCATCTGCCATCGCTTCTTCCATTTTCCTTATCTTCTCGATCAGGTCAGCAAGCATCCTATTTGTCTTCTCCCTTTCCTCTATAAGAGACTTTACTATATGCGAAGCATCGTTTGCATTGTATTTCCCGAGCCCATATTCCAAGTCTTTAAGCTTCTTCTTTATCTTGGTAATTTCATTTTCAAATTCCTCAAGATCTCTTCGCAACTTTCACACCCCAATCATGCTCTTTTCATGAATCTTTTGTGATTCTTTCATGACACAATCAGTTATAATCTCTTTTAAAAACATATTTAAAAGTTTCATAAGAAAGCTTTACTTCCACAAAACTAGTTTTTACCTATGTACTTTGAATTTATTCGTAAAGATGTTAAAAATATATAAGCATTAAAAGATATATTCTTTTTTGAGATGGCTGATTCAAATGGAAGTTATTTCCATACCTAAAAAGAGGACAAAGGTATTTACAAATGAGGTAATAGAACGATTGGAAAAGAGGCTAAATTGCAAAATAGAAATAATAGATGGGAACAGGGTGAACATAAATGGGGACGGCTACAGCGAGTATAATGCAGGAAATGTCATCTCTGCCATAGGCAGGGGTTTTGACGTAAACACAGCCGAAAAGTTGCTCATAAACGATTACTACTTTAAATACATAAGACTGAGGGAAACATTGAACAATAGAAAGCAGATAGAAAGGATAAAGTCAAGGATCATAGGGAAAGAAGGAAAAAGCATAAGGTACATTAGAGCAGTAAGCGGGGCAGATATTGTTGTTTATGGGGATACAATAGGAATGATAGGGAAAATAGAAGAAATAGAGATAGCAAGCGCAGCCATAAAGGTCCTTATAGAGGGAGGCACCCACAAGAGGGCATTCAGAGTGATGGAGAGCGTTAAAAGAAACGTGGTTTGATGAAAGAGGATTCATTTAGAGAGAAGACTGCAGAAGAAATATTCAAAAACTTCAAAGAGCACTCTGTATCTGAATTTTTCAAGAAAAACAGCCAAATGCTGGGCTACTCTGGAAGAGTAAGGTCTTTGACTACGGTCATACACGAATATGTGACCAACAGCCTTGATGCCACCGAAGAGGCAGGGATATTGCCGAGGATAGAAGTAAAGATAGAAGAAGTTGGAGAGCTTAGAAACAGGGTGCTTGTAAAGGACAATGGACCTGGCATACCTAGCAAGCATATAGGAAAGGCGCTAGGGAGCATACTCAAGGGGACAAAGTTTCATAGGTATATGCAGCAAAGGGGGCAATTAGGAATAGGCGCAGGCGGATGCACCATATTTGCGATCACAACTACAGGAAAGCCAATACACGCGATATCTTTCACTAATTCAGAGGCCTTTGAATGCGACATTAGCATAGATGTTAGATCAAATACCCCTATCGTTGAAAACTTAAGAAAAGTAGAGAGCAATGGAGAGAGAGGCTTGACGATTGTGGGCGAATTTGGAGAAACCAAATATGAAGAAAGCGATCATGGGCCATTGGAATATATAAGAAGAACTGCAATAGTAAATCCGCACGCGGAGTTCATTTTTAGAGGACCCAAAGGGGACGAAAAGATTTTTCCGAGATCCACGAACAAAATCCCAAGCATGCCTAAAGAGATAATGCCCCACCCATTGGGAATAACGGCGAGCGACTTATTGGAAATTGCAAGAAGAAGCGAGAATAGGAAGATCTCAAGCATGCTCCAAGAATCCCTCTCAAGAGTGAGCCCAGAAAAAGTCAAGG
>JAVZOJ010000035.1:0-5426 GCA_038882355.1 Candidatus Micrarchaeaceae archaeon
CTGCCCTTATCTTTTCGACACTTGGTATTTCTATTACCCTAAGCCCCCTCTTCTTTGCCTCTATGCTTATCTCTGTTTCTATTCCAAAACCATTTTCCTTTAGCTTCATTTTCCTTATCGCCTTCCTTGAGAAAGCCCTGTAGCCATAGCACATGTCTGTATAACTGCATTTGTAAATCAGGTTAACAAGAAGCACAAAAAGTTTGTTTCCAAATTTCCTGTAAAGGGGCATGTCGTAGCTTCCTCCCCCTGTAATGAACCTTGATCCCATTGCTATATCATACCCTATCCTTATGCTCTCTATGAGCAGCCTCAGCTCCTTTGGCTCATTAGATAAGTCTGCATCCATTGAAACGATGATATTTCCCTTTGCATGTCTCATACCTTTTCTTATCGCGTATCCCTTTCCGACATTTTCAAATATGACTTTGCATTTTTTACTTCTTGCAATCTCTGCGGTCCTATCTTTGCTATTCCCATCTACAACAATAATCTCGTAGCTATATCCCTTCAATGAGCCTCTTATTCCATCAATGACCTTTCCAATATTTTTTTCTTCATTCAACGTTGGTATGATTATTGATACCTCTGGCCTTTCCATACAGGAAGATTTATATTGCAAATTTTATATAATATTGATGTATGGGCGTTTACAGATTCCTAAAGCTCAGCGCTACTGCACTTAAAAGCAATTTTTCCAGGCTGGAAAAGCCTTTCAAACTTACATTTTCCATCACATACTGGTGCCAGTCAAGGTGCCTTACATGCAACATATGGCAGATTAAACCGAAAGGAGAGCTTAGCCTAGAAGAGATAACGGAGTTTTCAAAGAACAACAACTTTTTCAAGTGGATAGAGATAACTGGCGGGGAGCCTTTTATGAGGACAGACATCCTTGAGATTGTAAAGGTTTTCCACGAAAACTGCAAAAACCTTTACGTGCTTACAATGCCTACGAATTCTCTCTGCTCGAAAGAAATGGTCCTCAACAAGATAAGGGGCATGCTTGAGCTAGGGATACCCAGGGTTGTAATCACGCTGAGCCTTGACGGATATGGAGAGCTCCACGATCAGATAAGAGGCGTGAAAGGAAATTTCTCAAAAGTCATGGAAATGGCGAAAGCGCTTCATGAAATGGAGAGCTCTTATAGAAATCTCTCTTTCGTATTTGGCTATACGATGAGCAAGTATAACCAAGGAAGGCTCATGGAGACCTACAAAAAGGTAAAAGAGGAGCTAGGATTCGTCACCCCCAACATGTTCCATATAAACCTTGGCCAAATCTCTGATATTTACTACAGGAATTCTGGCTCTGAGATAAGGCCTGAAAACCTTGCGGCTTCAAGAGAGATTGCAGAGTTCATAAAGCTGAGGCGCCTTAGCCTTGACCCTGTGCAAATCATAGAGTCTGCCTTCCTTAAGAAGCTTTCCAAGTATGCGCTTGACGGAAAGGCTCCTATGAAAAGCAGGAGCCTAGACCTATCGCTCTTTCTTGATAGCTATGGGAACGTTTACCCTTCAATCATGTGGGGGAGGAAGATAGGAAATATACGGCAGACAGGATACGACATCATGCCCATATGGAATAGTGATGATGCCAACGAAGTAAGAAGGCTGATAAAGGAGGGCAAGGAGCCGAGCGCTTGGACTTCATGCGAGGCATACCAAACGATTGTTGGAAATATCGGCTCACTTCTCTTCTCTTAGAAAGGCTTATTAGACTTTCTTTTAATTGATAGAATAAAGCATATGGATGATGTTGAAAGATATAACAGGGTGTATTTAGAGATACTTTTAAGGTACAAAGAGATTATAGAAGAACACGAGGTTTTGTACTTTTCAGAGCTTCCAAAGCTTGTAAAGGCCGATGAAGAAGTAAAGATTGCCGCAGAAAAGATTCTCGGCTCTTTTGATGGCTATAATTTTGAGAAGGACTTTGATAAGGCAGCAGAGAAGGCATATGAATATGTAAACAACGAAATCCGTACAATAATTCTGCCTTTGCAAGTATGGCTCAGTCCTGGAGAGGTGATAAGGTGCGGAGCAGGAGATCAATTTGACAAGGCAGTTCTTCTTTGCAGCCTTTTCCTTGCCTTAGGGTGCGTTAACTGCAAGGTACTCGTCGTGAGCTTTGACTCTTCAAGGAAGATAGGCGTTTACTATGAATCAAAAAGCTACAATTACTTTGGCATTGATGAATGTAAGAAAACGTTTAGTTCAAGGGAAGAGATGCTCTCATACTTGAAAGTGGGGAGTGACGAAGTGGTAGATGCATATGAATTCAACTCTCTCATCGCGAAAAGCCTTCCATGACATATTTCTTCATTTTTTTCCTCGCAATCCTCTTCTCTTTAGACAAGGCAACCTTCCTATATTTGTGGCCAATCTTTCTATTCTTTCTGCTTACTCTCTTTTGCATGCTTTTCACCTCAAGTAATCTTCTATTCCCCTTTGCCTGTTTGAATATTTTTTTGATTTAAGAATATCTATATATTTCTTTACCTTCTCTTCTGAAAAATTATGCTCTTTTACCATAAACCTCAATAGCCCGACTTCATCGATTTCCATTTTCATTTCCTTTTTTTCAATCTCTTCCTTTCCTATTTTCTCCACCTCAGGCTCCATAAAGATTTTTTCAACCTCATATATCTCATCGCCAAGCTCTGCGTTTAAGGCGTTCTTCACATAATTCCTTATCTCTTCCAATGAATCGTGCTCTTTTACAATCTTCAATGCTTTCATAGGCCCTATCCCTTTAATCCCCTCAATGAAGTCGTTTCCTATAAGTATGCCTATCCATACAAGCCTTCTTCTGTCTATTCCGAAGCTTCTTAGCAGCTCCTCCAAGTCCACCTCCTCGATTCCGATGTTAATGAATATGTTTTTCTTTGGAAGCTTCCTCCTGCCTGTTATAGAGAGATTTCTTATTACCTTCTTTGCCCCGAAGAGAAAGGAGTCATAATCCTGGCTTCCTACGGCATACGCTGCGCCATCTATCACCATACTTGCCGCCTCTGCTTCGCCTTCGCCAGGCGCTTGCACAAAAGGTATTCCCATAAGCCTTAGAAGCTCCTTCGACTCGCTGACTACTTCTTTGCTTATTCCAGTGCTCTCAGTAGCATATTTCCTTGCCTCTTCAATATCTCCCCTGCTCAGCGCCTCCCCAAGCTTCTTCTTCGCCTCTTCCCTTCTGTTCATCCTCGCTTCAAGAGTCCTGCTTTTCAGTATTGGAGGAATTCCGTCAAAAACATAAACTGGCTTTATCCCTTTCTCTACAAGGTTTATGGTTCTGTAAAAAAGCCCTGATAGATGGCTTGTAATCCTTCCGTTAGAATCAATAAGCGGCGTGCCGTCAGGCTGCCTTATTATCGTAAGAAACTGATATATTGCATTATACGCATCTATTGCTATTCTCTTTCCATTCAGCGCTTCGATTTCTATATTCCTCTTCACCTTATTTACAAGCCTGCTTATGTCTACTGCCATTTTATCATTCGGCAAAATCTCCTATAGTCAAATCTTCCTTCTTTCCAATACCCTTGCCTTTAACCTCTTCAGTCTCCTTTACAAGCTTTATTCCGAGCTCTTTTTCAAGCTTCTTTACCAGCGTCTCATTGGGAAGCGTCTTCTCCTGCTCCACCCTTAGCAAATAGCTCTCCTTTTCATTGATCTTTTCAGCAAGGACCTTCAGCTCAAGGCCCATCCTTTGCCTCGCCTCTTTTATAATCTTCCCATACCCTTCTACAATTTCTTTTTCATTTTCCTTTCTCTCCTTTGTCTTTTTGGCTCTTGGTTTTTCCTCTGCTCCAATCCTCTTGGCCCCTTTTGCTGTTTTTGCGCAGTCCTTGCAGGCGATCAGCTTTGCACCGCCTACTTCGACTTCATAAACCTCGCTTGTTTCCTTTCCGCATATTTCGCATGCTTCCATGCAAACCACTATTAAGATTTCTCATATTCTTTTTATTACCATACCTTCTTTTCCGTTTCCTTACATCTCTTTACAAATAATTAAAAAAGTGCTCATAATAATAATATCATGCTGCTTGGCGCAAAGAGCATATATGAAAAGAAGTCATTTGTCGATGGAACAAGGGTGCTTGTCGAAAGGCATTGGCCAAGGGGAGTAAAGAAAGTCTCTGCGCCTGTAGACCTTTGGGTCAAAGAGGCTGCGCCCAGCGACGAGCTGAGGAAGTGGTTTGCGCATGACCTCAAAAAGTGGAAAGAGTTTAAAAAAAGATATTTGAAAGAGCTGAAGGAGAATAGAAAGCAGGCGCTGGCGATAAAGAAGCTTGCAAGGATTGCAATGGATGAGGATGTTACGCTCATATATGCCTCTCATGATGAAAACCACAATATAGGGAAGATATTATGCGAGGTAGTGGAAGAAGAGATAAGGAAAATGGGAAAGCCTAAAGCTCCATCATCTTAAGCTCAAGCCTGCTTATCTTTGCTATGTTCTTTATTTTCTCAATTCCCCCTCTCTGGAAATTCCCTTCGATAAGGTCTTTTATAATCTCCTCTTTTGTCTTCGCTTTTGATACCTCTTCTATGTATCCGCTTATCTTCTTTCTTATATCTTTTCTCTTCGACTCTGCAAGCTTTCCATTTGCAACAATAAGGAGCTTAAGCACAAACTGCGATCCTTCTTTGTCTTTCGATACGTCTCTCGTATATATTGGGGTTGTGTTCCTTCTAACAAAGGAATGTAGATAGCTGAAAATGGAGCCTATAAACTTCACCTTTGTCTTGGCAGCATTTCCGCTTACCTCATCTACCTTCAGCCCTATTACCATGGGCGAATGCTCAGGCTTCTGCGTAAGCCAAGAGAGGCTTAGCCTGATCACCCTGCCTACAACATTATTTTCTCCACCCGGTATCTCGCTTATTACCTGCTCTCCGAAAATCTTCGGGGAGTAAAGATTGTACCAAATCTTTGACTTCCATTTGTCTGAACTCTTTTGTAGCATCAGATCACTTAATCAGCAATATTGCTTTCTCAGGGTCGTATGTCCAATTTTTGGGCAATTTGCCAATCCTTTTGTAGTATTTGCTTATTCTCCATATTTTTGATTCGACCCTCTTGAGCCTTACCTTGTTGTGAACGTCTTTCTTGTTGCTTTGCAAATGCTTCATCATCCTTGCAGCCCTTTTCATCAAATCTGCCAAATCGTCAGGTATTTCGCTCTGAAGCCCGTGCTCTTCGATAATCTCTCCTATTCTCTTCCCTATCATTGCTTTCGCATAGGGAATTGAATGCTCATTTTTCAGCATATTGCCTATCATTGCCATGTGCATTCCTTGCTTCCTGTAATTCAATATTGCTTCTATCGCCTTCTTCTTTTCTTCTTCGCTAATCGTCCTTACTTGCGAAGCGTCTGGCTTTCTAGACTTCGACTTCCCTCTTTTTCCAGTATGCAATCTAGCCA
>JAVZOJ010000036.1:0-5080 GCA_038882355.1 Candidatus Micrarchaeaceae archaeon
AGAAAAGCTTTTGCTCATTGAAGAAATAGGCGAGTGCAATTTTAGAATCGTTGAAGGAGCGAATGAAAGGATACAGCTTAGTGCAATGATAGCAAAAATAGCTGCAAAAGGAAAAGGCTTGTATTGATGAAGTCAATAATACCTTCTTAGGCGCTCCCATAATTCTTTGGCATAAGAGTCATTTAATTCTTTTTTGCGCCTTTCTGCAGCTTTGATGAGTTCATCTTTCTCATCTTGATTCACACATATAACAATTTCCTCATTGTTTCCTCTGTTTTTGTTGACCCTCAAAATTACTTTTATCAAAGACTTTAGAGTAGGATTTGATACATAATTGACTAGAGATGCCAGAAGACTCTTTTTCAACCGAATCTCTTCGAGCGATTCTTCCTCCTGGAAATTTTTCGATTCTTCCATAAACCTTTCGCCTCGAGTTTAAACTAATCTAAGAAAACCTTATTAATAATTTTGTTTAGAAGAGGAAATGAGAAGAATTAGGGATTATGGAACTAAAGAGTGGAATATGCTAAATTCAAGCTTTAATGTCATCGATATGGTGCACATTATTGGTTCTTGATCTTCCTCTTAGGAGATGAAGGATTGACAAGGGATCAGAAAAAAGCCTTTTTGGCTTAGCATATCCTGAGAATTCTTCCTTTTTTCCTAGCCCACAGAGCAGAGCCCAAGGCTCAACTCCTGCAAACTTTGCGCAAACAACATCTATTGGCATGTCGCCAATATATACCGCATTTCTCTTCTCTTCGCCCATTTCTTTTAATATTATTTCTATGCCTGAAGGGTTTGGCTTATGTGCATCAATCATATCAGAGGTTATTACAATGTCAAGATATTTTGACATGCCCATTTCCCTGAGCTCCCTCATGACAAGATACATTCTAGAATCGCTAAACACTCCGATTTTTACGCCTTTTGCATTCAGCCACTCCAATAGCTCTCTGGCTCCATTTGTAGGCTCTATTCTTGTAAAAACCCGGAAGTATTCGTATATGAAAGCATATATCTTTGATTCTTCCCTTTTTACTATTTCATATCTCCTTTCCTCGAACTTCATCCTGTTTTTAAGCGCATAATCTACAGAATACCTTTGCTTAAATAGCCTGCTTACCTTTGAGGTAAGCCTGCTCCTCCTCAATGTTCCATCAAAGTCAAATATGAAAAGCTTTTTATCTAACATAAGAATTAATAAGTTGTTATAAATTAAAAATAGATGTGATGAGAGAGGTGATTTCTGAGCATCAGCTGTGAAGAATGCTAGGCGGACTGAGGTGAAAAGGTTGATAAATAGGGCAATTAGGGTCAATGAATTAATAGAACAGATATGGTGTGAGAAGAAGCTCGACCTTACGCTCAAGTATGGGTCTAAGAAGACGCCCAAGATGGCGATGGGCAAACAGATCCATGAAGAAATGAAAGCAAAGGGGTACGTGGAGCTTAAGGCAAAGCCGGTAAACTTTGCAGACTACCTGTTTAAGATAGGGTATGAGGCAATAAGTTCTATAAAGATGCTAAAAGACTCTGGCGTTTGCAGGGAGCTATCAATATATGGGAGCTATAACGGGCTTACAGTTTCAGGGAAGATAGATGAAATAGACCTGCAAAAAGGTCTTGCGAAAGTTGTTGAGCTGAAGACTGGAAAAGTGCCGGCTTCAAATGGCGTATTTGCCCTGCACAGAATGCAGGCGTTCATATACAGAAAGATGCTTGAAGACCTGCGGAATGGAAATTACAGGTTTGACTTATTTTCAAAGTTCTTTAGAATTGAAAACCTAAAGGTTTCGAAAGAGTTTGAAGGAGAGCTCAAAAGTTTGGAAATCAATGAAAATCTAGAGGAGGTATACAAATATCTCTTCGAAGAATTTAGAGATATGCCTGAATTGAGCAATAATGTAGAAATAAGGTACATTGATGAAGATGGCGTAAATGGAAGCGTAGAAATAGAATATAGCGAGAAAGATGTGAATGAGATGTTTGAATATCTGAAGGGATACTGGCTCAATGAAAGGGAGGCGCAGCCAGTAAAGCCGAACGAGACATGGAAGTGCAACATATGCGAATTTTTCGGAAACAAGTGCAAGGTATACTATAAGGGTAATTGAAATGGAGCTCACAAAAGATTCCTTGAGGAAAGAATTCTCTAAAAAGTACAAGGAGTTTTACGACAACGAGATGTTTAGAGAAAAAGGGTTTACCAGGAAGCAGTGCAGAATATGCAAAAGGTTCTTTTGGAGCTTAGAAGATAGAGATGTATGCGACGATCCTTCGCATACAAAATACTCCTTCTTCAAGGAAAGGGCTGAAAGCGTGGATTACGTCGAATTTTGGAAAAAGTTTGCAGGGGCCTTCAAGGCTTCAGGCCATGCATTGATTGATAGGTATCCAGTGGTGAGCAGATGGAGGCAAGACCTTTACTTCACTATTGCAGGCATACAGGACTTTCAAAGAATAGAAAACGGCAAGATGGAATTTGAATATCCTGCAAATCCTTTGATGGTTCCACAAATATGCCTGAGGTTTAGCGACATAGAAAATGTAGGGATCACAGGAAGGCACTTTACGAGCTTTATGATGGCAAACCAAACAGCCTTCAATTGGCCCAAAGAGGGTTATTGGAGAGACGAAACCATGAAGATAAATTACGATGTCTTAACCAAAGTATTGAAGGCAAAACCTGAGAATATTGTTTTCCACGAAGATGTCTGGGCTATGCCAGATTTTTCAGAATTCGGTCCCTGCATAGAGAGCTTCTCAAATGGCTTGGAGATTGTAAACAGCGTGTTCACGCAATTTGAACTCCTAGGAGGCGCAGTGAAGGAGCTGAGCGGAAAGGTAGTGGATGTTGGATGGGGCTTTGAGAGGGCCTTGTGGTTCTATTCAGGCGCAACGACAAGCTACGACGTCGCCTTTGAAAAAATAATTAAGGAGTTGTTGAGCAAAGAGTCTTTGGAATATAGCGGAAAGCACAAGGAATTTTTCTCAAATGCAGGATTAATAGACTTTACAGAGTCTAACGAGGGCCTAAACTCAGTTCTTAAGAGACTAAACATTAAAAAAGAGGAATATGAAAAAGAAATAGCGCCATTGTCTGCAATTTATGCAACCATAGACCATTCAAGGACTTTGCTCTTTGCAATAACAGATGGCGCAATCCCTTCCAATATAGGGGGAGGCTATAACCTAAGGGTGATTCTCAGAAGGGCCCTTGACTTCATTGCCATGCACGGTTTCAGCTTTACGCTATCAGACGTTGCGGCGCTTCATGCGAAGGTTTTGAAAGGACTCTTCCCAGAATTAGAAGAAAACCTAGACACTTTTGCCAAAATAGAAGAAATAGAAAAGAAGAGATACATGTCGAGCAAAGAAAAGGGGAGGAAGCTTGTCGAGAGCACAATAAGAAAGGGAAAGATAAGCGAAGAGGAGCTGAAGGTGCTTTATGAAAGCCATGGCGTAACTCCTGAATTCATATCAGAGATTGCGAAGGAGAAAGGAGTGCAAGTAGATATGCCGCAGTCATATTATACTAAAATCATACAAAGCGACATTGTGAAGAAAGAAAAGAAAAAATTAGACATACAACTCCCGGATTTGCCTAATACAAAGCAACTTTACTACGAGATGAAGTCCAGGGCAAAAGCGAAAGTGCTATTCAGCAAAGGCGATTATGTGGTCTTAGACCAAACGCCGTTCTACCCAGAAGGCGGAGGCCAAGCGCCTGACCTTGGAAAGATAAAAGGCATAGAAGTCGTAGACGTGCAGAAGATAGGCGGAGTAATAGTGCACAAGATGAAGAAAAACCTGATAAAAGAGGGCGAGGAGGTCGATGCGGAGGTTGACGTAGAGAGAAGATTGCAATTGATGGCGCACCATACTGCCACGCATCTTATGAGCGCAGCCGCAAGAAAAATATTGGGAAAGCACGCATGGCAGGAAGGAGCAAAAAAAGATGTTGACAAAGCGCGCATTGATGTTGTGCACTATGAGAAGTTGAGCGCAGAAGTCGTTGAAGAAATAGAAGACCTCGTGAACGATTGGATTAGGAAAGGTATAAACGTAGAAGCAAAAATCATGGAAAGGGGAGAGGCAGAGAAAAAGTACGGCTTTTCAATATATCAAGGCCACGGAGTACCTTCGAAGAACCTAAGAATAATATTAATCACATCAAAAGACGGCAGCTTTATCGATGCTGAAGCATGCGGCGGGCTCCATAGCGCAGGGGTGGAGAGCTTGCTGGGAATGGTGAAAATAATAGGGGTAGACAGGCCGCATGACGGAATAGTAAGGTTCGAGTATGTCGCTGGCAAGGCTGCTTTGGAAGCTTTTAGGAAGGATGAAAGAATCATAGAAGAGCTGGAAAAAGAATTGAACGAAAGAAAAGAAAACCTAACAAACAGAGTGATTGGAGAAATAAGAGGAAAGGCTGACATGAAAAAAGAATATGAGCGCGAAATTGATTCGCTGATAAAAGCCATTATAGAGCAACACAAGTCTGAAAGAGTAGAAGAGCATTTTGAGGTAAAGAGAGATATTGCAAGGAAAATAGCAAGAGCGCTTGTAGAAAAAGGGCCTTGCAGAGTCTCTATTGTGGAGGGCAAGGACGGCTACGTGGTATGCGCAGTAAAGAACGGAGAAGCGATAGATGCGCTGGAAGAGCTGAGGAGGAAGTATAAAGAAAGATTTAGAGGTGGAGGGGCAAGGTATTTTGCAGAAGGAGTGGTCATTTGATTAACTACTTTTACTCCTATATCCTATATCCTATTTTCTATATTTTGCCGGCGTATTTTTCAAACGGCGCACCAGTAATATTTGGGGGCGGTAAGCCCATAGACATGGGAAAGAAAATTCTAGGAAAAAGGATATTCGGCAAGAACAAGACAATAAGGGGCCTTGCTTCAGGAATACTTGCTGGAACCATCGTAGCCCTTTTAGAGTCCTTCGTAATGAAGGACATGCTCATGGTAGGAATATTCCTTTCCGTAGGAGCGCAGGCAGGAGACTTAATCGGGAGCTTTATAAAGAGAAGGCTTGGCAGAGAAGAAGGATCTAGCTTTCCTATTATGGATCA
>JAVZOJ010000037.1:0-4993 GCA_038882355.1 Candidatus Micrarchaeaceae archaeon
AGCGGGCTTGCTAAAGAGAAGCGTGTCTTGCCAAAGCTATGCAGTCTTCTGCGCTCCGCTTGGATGCAGTTCGAAGAAAAGCGAAAGATTTATATATCTTATCCATCACTTATATAATTGCTAATTGTGGAAAAATTTAAAAACTTTTCATATGTGATGGAATGAAAAAGAAGAAGAATGTTAAAGGTGGTAGTTTGAATAAGAAAGATGTTGTAGAAAAAGATGAAGGACAAACCGTGGCTCAATCCGAATCGATAAAGAGGTGCCCGAGTTGTGGAAGCACAAACATCATCTTGGACAGCGAGAGAGGAGAGTATGTATGCAACACATGCGGCCTTGTGATAGAAGAGAACCTTACTGATTTGGGGCCTGATTGGAGAGCCTTTGATGCAGACCAGAGGAATACAAGAGTAAGGACTGGCGCTCCAATAAAGTACATGAAGCCAAACAAAGGCCTAGTCACTGAAATAGACATGTACAACAAGGACATAAGAGGCAACAAGCTTCCTTCAAAGAGGCAAGCGCTTCTCTACAGAATGAGAAAGTGGCACAAGAGGGCCAGCGTTGCTAGCTCAAGCGAGAGGAATTATCTCGTAGCCTTGCCGGAATTAAATAGAATTGCGAGCTACCTTGGCCTTTCTGAGAGCATAAGGGAGCAGGCTGCGCTTCTTTACAGACAGTGCGTGAAAAACAACCTTATAAGAGGCAGGCCTATAGAAACGGTCGTAACTGCTGCGCTTTATGCAGTTTGCAGAACTGCTGGAATGCCAAGAACCCTGGACGAAATCGCGCAAGTATCTTCAGTGCCAAAGAAGGAAATAGGGAGAACATATAGGGTAATAATCCACGAGCTTAACTTGAAGGTTCCACTTACAGAGCCCACAAGCTATGTGCCGAGGTACATTGCGGCACTTAAGCTTAGCGGAGAGGCGCAGGAAAGAGCGATAAAGCTTCTGAAGGAGGCGATGAAGAAAGGGCTTGTAAGCGGAAGGAGCCCTACAGGAGTGAGCGCAGCGGCAGTTTACATCGCAGGCGCACTCGTAGGGGAGCACAGAACTCAGAAGGAAGTGGCAGATGTGGCAGGGGTTACTGAAGTAACGATAAGGAACAGGTATAGAGAGCTTAAGAAAGAGTTGAACATAGACGTGAATCTGTGATTCCTTTTTATTTTCTTTTTTTTGTTGGATTCCCTTTATTTAATTCTTCAACGCCTACACAGAGCGAGGCTGCATATGTAGCAAATTATACTATTTCACAGATTAATGCAATAAATGGAAGCGGATTTGGAATATTTTATCCTAACCTTACTAAGGCCTATGAATATGCAAACATTGCCCGCAGGCTTTCATCGCAAAACCCTGGCTTGTCAATAGAATATTCATACAAAGCGCTCGAAGCTGCGGAAGAGGCATATAAGTCCATAGAAAAGTTTAGGACAATTTCTTTGCTTTTCTTTTTGGTTGGAATCTTTGCAATATCTCTCATCCTCTTCAACGTAATGAAGCCTGTAAAGGCAAAGAAAAGGCCTATCTTTTCTTGATGATATTCTCTATTTCTAAGAGAAGGTCAATGATGAAGCCAGCGATGATGGAGAGTATTCCCAATACAACAAGCATAAATGCTATAAGCGCCCTTCCCACCTCATTGAATTGGCCAGTATGCAAGAAATTCAAAAGCACATAGCTTCCTATTAAAATGCCTATTGCCATCGATGCAATTCCTATAGAACCGAATATTAGAAGCGGATTATAATCCCTTACCTGTCTGATCAAATGCGAAGCAACAACGATGCCATAACCTGTTTTTGACCTTGTTATTTTCGAATATCCTTCTTTTCTTTTTGCATACCTTATTGGGACTTCTCCTATCTTGTAGCCTTTTTTTGCAAGCTCCACGCTAAAGAAAGCAGCTCCGGCCCTGTATGGCTCTGTGTTTTTTATGCTTTCATATGCGCTTTTTCTCAAAACGAAAAGGCCTGTCATATAGTCGTGAACATTTGCATGGTATAGCTTCCTAAAGAGCCAGCTTATAATCCAATTACCAATTTTTATCCTAAAGCTCATCGCGCCTTTCTCTTGGATCTTCCTTTCTCCAAGCACAAGGTCGTAATCTTCTTTCTTCAGCAGCTCCAATGCGCGAAGAATCCCTTCAGGCTCGTGCGTCATATCTGCATCTATGCTTGCAACAATCTCGCTCTTCGCGGCATCTATTCCTTGCTTTATTGCGCTCTCTACCCCTGTGTCTTTTTGAAAGATAATCTTGACATTTTTTTCGTTCTTGTATTTCTCTTTGACTTCATTTCTGAATCTTTCGTCGCTCTTGTCCACTATGATTATCTCTGCCTTATTTTGAAACATATTCTCGAGCTTATCGACAAGTTCAAATATGCTCTTTTCATTCTTGTTTGGTATCACTATGCTGATTTCATAGCTTTTTCCATTCATAATTTCTCAACTTTTAATTCAACAAATTCATTATCTTCGAGCTCAAACCTGTCCATGCCTTCCTCTGCGCTTATCTTTACTGCCTTGGCGTTTGTCGACCTTTCTATTTCCTTCTCCCTTTTCTTTGCAGCTTCTATGATCTCTTTGCTTCCATTTATAGTGACGCTCACCATGTCTTTCTTTTTAAGGCCTTTTCTCTTTCTAATAAGCTGAATCCTCCTTATAATTTCTTTCAATATTGCTTCTTCTCTCAGCTCTTCATCCATTTTAGGCTCAATATATGCAATTCCGTACTTAAATTCTGCAGACCCCTCTGCCGCCTTTTCTTTTACAAATTTAACATGTTCTTTCCTTATTGAGAACAGGCCCTTGGTTGTATGGATTTCATAGCTTCCTTTCAATTCAATCTCCCTCTTCACTTTTTCAGGGTCTTCTTTCTTCAATTCTTCTACAATATACTTCGTATTTTCCCTGAATTCCGGGCCGAGCGCGCTGTAGTTGGGCTCTATGGAAATCTTCCCTGCTTCGCCTTTCTTTATTTCTATTTCTTTGAGGTTAGCTAGCAGCTTTATAATTTCGCTACTTTTAATAAGCGGCTCGATTACAGACTCATCGTTCGTCTCTATTTTGCCTTTCTTAAGCGCCCACCTAAGTTTTATTCCCAGCCTTTCCCTAATATTAAGCAGTGCGCTTGTTGCGTCTATTGCGATCCTAAATTCTTTTTCTACGTTTTCATCGATCCTCTTTTTATTATATCTTGGCCACTCGTTCAGAAATATGCTTTCTTTATCTCCATAGGTGGAAATGTATATCGATTCTGAAGAGAAAGGCGCGACGATGGATAGCATGATAAGAATATTTCTGAATATGAAAGAGATTATTCCTATTTTTTTCCTAATCACTTTTCTTTCCATGTTGCTCATGGACTTCTTCGCAAGCTTTATATACACCCTGCTGAACTCTTCTCTCAAGAAGTACTTTATCTTATTTACAGGATTGTATAAGTCGTAATTATTCAGGCTTTCTGTGGCTTCTTTCAAAAGCCTGTTAAACCTTGACAAAATCCACACGTCTTCATAATCTAGGTCTCCGCTTATACTTTCGTACGCTTCCTTTCCTATAATTTCTCTGTATTCTTCTATTAGATTCTTTATGTTGTAAAGAAGAAGGATGTCTTTTTCATTCTCCTTTATTTTTTCCATGCTAAAAAGAAGGTCTAGCTTTGGGTTGTGGCTTGCGCACCATAGCCTAAATGCATCTGTGGGCACCTGCTCTGCGATTTCTTTTACTGGCACATAGTTTCCAAGGTGTTTATGCATTTCCCTCCCGTCGCTGCCCAAGAGCATTCCATGCATAACTACATTCTTGAATGGGCTTTTTCCATATATGATGCTTCCAACCTTTATTTGGTAGGAGAACCAACCTCTTAACTGCTCTATCGCTTCTAGTATGAAGTCGGCAGGGAATAATGTGGCGAACATCTCCTCGCTTAGACTAGCCCTAAACGCCACGCTCGAGTCGAACCAAACGTCAAATACATCTTTTATTCTTTTCATCTCCTTTCCGCATTTTATGCACTTTATGCCTATTTTGTCGATATATGGCCTATGGAGGTCATGCAGGGTCTCAACGTCTTCTTTTCTGGAAGACTTTTCTTCAAGTTCTTTTATAGAACCTATAACCTCTATATTTCCGCATTCACACAGCCATATCGGCATTGGAACTCCCCAATACCTTTGTCTTGATATGGTCCAGTCAGGGGAATTTATTAGGAAGTCTTCCTGCCATTTTTGTGCTTCTTCTGGGTGCCATTTCACCTTCTTGTTCGCTCTTATGATCCTGTTTTTCACTTTTTGTATGTTTATAAACCATTGTTCTGTAGCGATGTATATTATTTTCTTTTCACACCTCCAGCAATGGGGGTAAGAGTGCGTTATGGAAGATTCGGAAAACAGGGCACCTGCTTCTCTCAAATCGCTTATTACTTTCTTGTTTGCCTCTTCTGGAACCTTAATCCCTTCGTAAATGCCCAATTCCCTGGAATAGAGCCCCGAGGTTGAAACAGGCGAGAAGAGCGGAACCTTATTCTTTTTTCCTATGTAATAGTCTTCAATTCCGTGTGCAGGGGCGATGTGAACTATGCCGCTGCCCTCTTCCACGTTAACGAGGCTCTTATCCAAAACTAACCTGTGGTATTTTTCAAACCTTTCTAGCTCCTTGATCTTATTTAAGAGCGGATGCTCGTAACCCAATCCCTCAAGCTCGCTCCCATAAACCTCGCCTTCTACCACTAGGTTTCCAGAGATTTTTCTCAGTTCTTCTAGCCTTTTCGTTGCAACGATTATTCTTTTGTCTCCCATGTTTACTATAGAATATTTTTCATCTGGATGTACTGCGAGGAGCATGTTTGCTGGTATAGTCCAGGGCGTAGTGGTCCATACCAGCAAATACGCATTCTCTCCTATCTTGGCTTTTTCTTTTTTGCTTTTTGCTTTAAAGAGGACGAATATTGAAGGGTCTTCATCCTCTCTGTATATAATCTCCATGCT
>JAVZOJ010000038.1:0-4932 GCA_038882355.1 Candidatus Micrarchaeaceae archaeon
CAAGGCAGTACTTTATAGAGAGCCTAGCGACCCTCTCAGTCTTCCTTTTGCTCATCGGCTTTATCCCTATACCCGAATCTTTCTCTACCTCTGCATTGAACTCCTTCTCCAAGATTGAAATGAGGTGCTTTGCCTCATCGCTGCCGGCCTGCCATTCTATGCCTGTGTATATGTCATCTGTGTTTTCTCTGAATACAATGAGGTCGACGCGCGGATCCTTCAAAGGAGATGGAAGGCCTTCCATATACTTTACTGGCCTTATATTTGCATAAAGGTCGAGAAGTATCCTTATCGAGACATTTATTGACCTAAAGCCAGACCCTACAGGAGTTTCAAGAGGTCCCTTGAAAAGCACCCTTATTTTCTTTAGCTCTTCAATTGTTTTGTCTGGCAGCCTAGAGCCTTCCTCTTCTTCTGCCTTTTCGCCAAGCAGGACTTCTTTCCAAAATATCTTTCTGTCACTATATGCTTTCCTTACTGCTTCATCGATCACGTTCCTCGCGGCATTGCATATGTCCTTGCCTATGCCATCTCCCTCAGAAAATAGGATTATTGGCTCCTTACATTCGCTTGCAACCCCTTCTCTTATCTTTAGCGCTTCCATTGCATCACGGAACCATCCTTTCAGGAGTCCTTGGGAAAGCAACTGCTTCCAATATGTTAGGAATTCCTAATGCCTGCTTCGTAAGTCTCTCTATTCCTATACTAAAACCGCCGTGTGGCGGAGCGCCATACTTGAAGAACTTTGTGAACCATTCAAGGTTCTGCAGATTCATTTTCTTTTCCTTTGCCTGCTCTATAATCTTTTCGTACCTGTGCTCTCTTTGGCCCCCTGAGCTTATTTCAACTCCTCTGTAAATGAGGTCTATGCTTCTTGCAAACTCCGGCTCTTCATCAACCCTCATGACATAAAAGGGCTTTATCTTTGAGGGAAATCTATTGACAAAAAAGAAGTCGCTTCTGTATTTCTCTTTTACATATTTCCCAAGCGCAACCTCTGCTTCTTGGTTCAGGTCTTCTCCATATGGTATTTCATGGCCGAGCTCCCTTAGAAGGTCATAGACCTCAGGAAATCTTAGCTCTGGAAAGCGCGAGGAAGGGAGCTCTATATCTTGTCCAAGCAGTTCCAGCTCTTCTTCTGAATTTTTCTTTGTGTATTCAAGCGCGCTTCTGATAAGCCTCTCCTCCCACTCCATTACCTCTGTTTCATCATCTATAAAGGCAATCTCAACGGCGCAGTTTCTATGCTCGCACAAATGTCTTGTAGTGTGGCTCAGCTCTGCGCGCCAGCTGGGCCCTATCTCATATATTCTATCAAATCCAGAAAGGATGAGAAGCTGCCTGTGAAGCTGCGGATCTTGTCTTAAATATGCAGTCTTTTCAAAATATACAACAGGGAAGACCTCGGCTCCACTCTCTGAAGGGCTTCCCATAAGGCAAGGAGTGAACGTAAATGTAAACCTATTCTCGCTTAAAAACTTGACAAATCCTTCTACAAGCGATGACTCAACTTTTATAATTGCACTTGCCTTAGGGTCTCTTAAGCTTATCGCCCTCCAGTTGAGCCTTGTCTCGAGCTCCGATTGAAATCTGCCGCTCATATCTAGAGGAAGGGGCCTTTCTGATCTGCCCAGTATTTTGATTTCTTCTGGCACTATCTCTATGTCAACCTTTGCCAATATCTTTTCAGGCACCTCACCCTTTACGCAAATAAAGTCATGCTGGCCAAGAGTGCCAAATATAGACTCCATTTCCTTGTTCTTCTTTGCATTTGCAAGAGTCACTTGCGCAACGCCTGTTTTATCCTTTACAAGAAGGAACTTTATATCTCCTACATCTCTTTTCCTTACTACAAAGCCGCATATTGTAGCTTTTGTGCCTGCCTTCTTAACAATATCCTTGATAAAAGACCTTTCCTTCATCAATACACCAAATGTGACTTTACGCGAACAAATCAAGGAGAATCCATGCAATATCTGCAATCAAGATTATGATTCCTAATGCAAGCCATATGGGAACATGGTAGCTCTGGTATGTCCATATGATGTCTGCGATCAAGATTATTATCCCCAATATCGTGGCTATCCATGCCTTTCCTTTTTCGTTCATCTTAACCACTAAAAATAGATTATAAAAGAAACAAATAAAAAGAATTCAGTTTAGCAGCATTATGAAAAGGTTAAAAATGAAAACTGGCAATCTTTATCTGTGATGAGACAAGGTATTTCTGATCTGTGATGAAAAGAGGGTTAGCTGACTACTCGAAGAGCCAGAATTCGTTTCCGTAAAGGTCTTTGAATATTGCATACTTCCCAAACCCTTCGTCAGACGGCTCTTTCGAGAATTCAACGCCCTTTGCCTTCAATTCTTTGAAAGACTCTTCTACGCTATCTGTCATGAAGGCTATGCCTGTGTTTCCACCAGGCTCTTCTGCATTTTCATCGTAAGACTCGCAAAGATGTATTAGCACATCCCTAGACCTTGCAGATTTTGGGGCGACCGTGACCCAATGCCCATCATCATCTACAACCCTGAAACCAAGCTTTTCCACGTACCACTTTTTCGCTTCGTCCTTGTTCTTTACGACTACAGCTATGGAATACGTCTTTGTTATCAAGCTACCACCAATAATACTTCATTCCTCATATTAATAAGATTTTGCAAAATACGCCTTATACCTCGCTTCCCTTCCGCAGACAATGCAATTTCCATGCTTCTCTTCAAGCACTACCCTTGAAGTCATCGTGGTCTCATTCTTAATCTTCGCCTCGCATTCGCTAGAGCCACACCATCCTGCGATTACAAATCCTTTGCCTGAAAGGCCTAGCAATTCATCATAACTCTTAGCATGTAGCGTCATCCTGCTCAGCATTTCGCTTGCTTTCACATACATCTCCTTTTGTATGCCTAACAGGAGCTCCTTCAAAGAAATGCAGGCATTCTCCCTTTTTATTTCTTCTTTCCTTCCGTTATGCCTTATTGCCAAGGACACCTTTCCAGCGCCTACTTCTTTCTCTCCAATCTCTGCTCTTATTGGAACTCCCTTGAGTTCATAATCGTTGAACTTGTAGCCCGGTGTCTTGTCTTCTCTTTTGTCCAATTCTGCCCTTATCCCGCATGCATTTAGCTCTGCGCAAAGGTCCTCCGCATATCTCAATATGCTTTCTTTGTTCTCATTCGTATAGATTGGAATTATGATAACTTGTATAGGAGCAACCCTTGGAGGAATCACCAGTCCTTTCTCATCGCCATGAACCATGACTAGGGCGCCTATAAGCCTTGTAGATATGCCCCAAGAAGTTGTGTGCGCATACTCCTCATCGCCTTTCTCATCCATGAACTTAACCTCAAACGGCTTTGAGAAGTTTTGCCCTAGGTAATGCGAAGTTGCTACCTGGACCGCCCTCCCGTCGCGCACCATGGCTTCTAGTGAAAGAGTATAAACTGCGCCTGCAAACTTTTCGCTCTCTGATTTTCTTCCTGCTATTACAGGTATTGCAAGTTCTTCTTCGAGCACCTCGCGGTAATACCCCAATATCATTGAAGCCTCTTTCTCTGCTTCTTCTTTCGTTGCATGGGCAGTATGCCCTTCCTGCCACAAGAACTCTTTAGTTCTAAGAAAAGGCTTCGTCATCTTTATCTCTGCCCTGGCGACATTGCACCATTGGTTCACCAATAAAGGCAGATCCCTCCAGCTTCTAATCCACTTTGAAAAGAAGTAATATATTATTGTTTCAGACGTCGGCCTCACTGCAAGCCTTTCAGAAATCTTCCTATTCCCCTCTTCTGTAATCCAGAACGCCTCTGCAGAGAAGCTTTGAAAATGCTCTTCTTCTTTCTTTAATAAGGATTCTGGTATGAACATGGGAAAATATGCATTCTTATGGCCGCTTCTTTTTATCTTTTCATCGAATGATTTTTGAATAAACTCCCATATGGCATATCCATAGGGCATTATTGCCATTGTTCCCTTTACAGGTCCGTAGTCTACGAGCCCTGAATTGACTACAACTTCAGTGTACCATTCTGAAAAGTCTTTTACCATACCTTCACCAATCCTTTGAGCTCTCGCAGCAACATATTAAAAGATTTGAATAGAATTGCTTTTATTCCTATTCTTCTAGCCCCAATCACATTCTCATACTCGTTGTCTATAAATACAACCTCATCTGCAGGAAGCCCCATTCTTTTAATGGCGTACTCGTATATCTCCCTTTCAGGCTTTGCATATCCTATAAAGCAAGAGGCAAACCTGTATGCAAATATTCCCTGGTCAAAGGCCTTCAAATTAAAGAAGAAGAGAGACCTGTCTATATTGCTTAGATAACCTACTTTGTATGACTCCCCCAGCTTCTTTGCAAGCATGACCATGCTGTTCCTCACTTTCATATGCTCTGCATAATACTCATACCACCTTACTTCGCTTGCTTTTATTCCAATTCTGCGCGCTATGGCCCGTTCAAATTCTATCTTCTTCATTTTTCCCTTCCAAAAGGCAGGCAAATGCCTTTCTACAACTTCACATACAAGCTCTTCGCTCTTTCCGCTTATAGAAGAGAGGTAAGAATAATATCCGCTGCCTTTATTCGTATAGTCGATCAATGTGCCCCCAAGGTCGAAAAGAATCCCCTTTACTGCCATTGTAAAATTATTTAAATATAAGAATAATAAATAATGTGAGGGGTTGTAGCGTAACCAGGCAGCGCGGCTGGCTCCAGATGATTATGCTTATGAGCTTCTGCGATGATGAAGATCTGGAAGTTCGAGATATGAAGAAACCAGCAAGTCCGGGTTCAAATCCCGGCAACCCCACTTATTGTTTCAGAGAGAAGACACAGGGTTCATATACAACGGCTAGCACGCGATATCCTTACAGTAGCAATTGCGTTAGTAATAACATTTGTACTAGTATACATTCTCAATCTTCCACCT
>JAVZOJ010000039.1:0-4920 GCA_038882355.1 Candidatus Micrarchaeaceae archaeon
ATGGAAGAATCCTTATATTGGACTTTAAGACCGGAAAAAGTGCGAAGAGTCCAGAAAATAAATATATCGAACAGGTTGCATTATATAGAATTCTTTACTCAAAGAAGTACGGAATCGATATAGGAAAGATTGATACTGCTATAGCTTACATATTTCCAGAAAACGACAAAAACGCTCCAAATGTGGTCTACTCTCTGTATAGGCCAAATGACATGCAAATGGCCTATGCAGAAAAGGAGCTAAGGGAAGACATAATAGAAATCTATAGTTTTCACAAAAAACCTGAATTATTTATCCAAGAACTGAGAAATAACAACCATAAATACAATATGTCCTTTAACTCAGCGAGCGGAATTCCCCTTGACTTGGCAAGGGGATGAAAGCAAGCATTGCCTTTGAAGCGATAAGCCCCAAAGTTGCGGATGTGGCAGAAGCCCAGTCCTTAAGGGCGGAGTAGTTCACTTCCGAAGATACTGTGGAGCTGCTCTCTCTTAATCCAGCCATTATTTCTTAAATATTTTATTAGATGATTGTGTCCATTGTATACTGATACAACATTTCTCCCTTTGCCCAACTTGGAGAAGGCGATGTTTGCTATTGCTATTACGCAGCCGTCGTCAAGAATTATGTCTGCCCCGTTTGATAACAGCAATTTAGATATGGGAGGAGCATAAATGACTTTTATTTCTGCGCCGCGATCCTTCAATTCGCGCTCTATTTTTTCTATGTTAGGATTACTTGTTACTATATATGTCTCGAATCCCTCTCTTTTTACTCTCCTTATTAGCTCAAGAGAGCTTTCTGGTATTGAATATTCGCTTTTTCGCCCGAGATCTGAAATATGAGCAAGCAGCTTATTAAGAGGAGGCAAGTCGCAAGCAGAAGCAATATCAAGTATCAAGAACAACACCTTAGTTTTTAGGCTCGGCCTTTCTCCAATCTCTTTTAAGACGCCATCGTAATCTATGAGCACTCTTCTTGTTTCTTCCTTTTCCTTCCTTTCATAGACTTTTTGCATAAAGCTTTTTCATCTCTCCTGGTTTAAATTCAATAATTTACCTACGTTTAATGACGATTGCGCGCTTTCGAAAAAATCGCAAGGGCAAGAAAGTGGATTGGTGCTGCCTGTAAGCAAAGGTGGTCGCAATCTTAAGTGAAATATTTTCCTATGACTGAATGGGCTTCAACCTTATCAGCAAATTTTTATGCTTCTAGCTTTCCTGGGTATGCCTGCTTTAGCATGCAGAATCTTGGCATTCACGCACCTTGGCGCCAAATTATGCATAATTATTAAGATTCACTTAAAAAATATTTTCATGCTTGCCATAGTTTTTTCAAATAAAGACGTATATTCAAAAGCCATGGGAGATTATCTGCTGAAGTCGTATGAAACCTCTCCGTTCGGCGTTGGCTATAAAGTTGCTGGTTATGACATATGTATATTTGAAGAGAAAGAAGAGTTATACAGAGTTGATGCAAAGAAGATTGAAGAAAAAGCAGACTTTATTGTTTTTTTGAGCAGGCATAGTAGCGAAAAAGAGGTTGATGCAGCAACGACCCATGCTCTGGGGAATTTTTCAAGAGAAGCAAAGTTTGGGGGCATACCTTTTAAGCTCTCTGTTTCTTTCCCTGATGGAATGATACGTTTTATGAAAAAGATTGGTAGGATTGAAGGCGTAGATATTACTTATGAAGCCACCCATCATGGGCCATACACAACAAAGCCTTCTTTATTTGCAGAATTCTCTGCGTATGGAGTAAAAGACTATCAAAAGCTGGCAGAGAGAGTCGCCAGTGCGTGCATGAGCGCTGTGTTTGATTTAGAAGACAACGATGAGGAGTATACTTATGTGATAGGAATAGGAGGAACCCATTATCCCAGGAAATTTGACAACCTTGCGCTCACAAAGGGTTATGCTTTCGGGCACATCATATCAAAATATAACATAAAGAGCGTCATCGAGAACAAAGATTTGTTGTTTCAAGCAATAGAAAAGAACGGAAAAGAAATTGAAAAGGCAATAATTGATTGGAAGAGCATAAGATCTGAAGAAAGAAATTTAATTGCATCAATGTTAAACTATTTTGGTATGGATTATGAGAGGGTTTAGGCTATTCCTACTCCTATTGTTTTTGACCGCATATTCATCTGAGGCGGAATATTGGTTTCAGTTTGGGGCAATTGCAGAGAGAAGTGCATCATTTAACTACGGTGCCATGGTATACATAAAGACAGTGTCGCAGCCAGTGCCAAAATCTGGCTCTCTGGGTTTCTGGGTCGGGGAAACCCTTTCAAACGGGGCTTTTATACAAGTAGGATACCTTATTCAAAACCAATCTGGAAATTACCCGTCGCTTTGCACAGAACTTGGGTGCAAAGACTATGAGTACATACCAGCAGGCCAGCCCGAATGGTTTTACGAGTACTTTCCTCCAGGATGGACCGGAGGCTTCTTGGGGGCCATAGGTCCTGTTGGTTCTGCTGGAAAAAACGGAACGATAAACAGATATGGATTCTATTCTATTGGAAATACTTGGTACTTTCAGTTCAATAATGAAACGTTGGGCAGCGAAGACCTAGGCACAGATAACTCAGGGCCATACCTTCCTGTTGCTTTTGGAGAGCTCGCAAATTCATCTGGCGCATATTCTTACATAAATCCAGTCACTTTCTTCAACTTCTCTATATACAAATATGGAACGTTCATTGGGGTAGGGAGCGCAACAGCATATATAGGATATGGTGTAGGAAGCAAAACAAACGTGCCGGATCCATATGGTGTAGAGGAAGTTGGCAACAAGGTAAACTATTTTGTTGTTGGATCAGGATTGCCAAACAATAACGGAAGCATACTCTGGGAAAAGGGCTACTACTTGAGAGTAGACTCTGAATATGGAAACACAAGCGAGAGCGGAAACTATTCCCAATATACAAGCGTGGAGATATCAGAGCCCAAGTATTTCTATATATCAAATACAGAAAGGGCGGTATTTGAAGGATGGAAGGGATATGGAATTGGGTCATATACTGGTCCTTCAAACTCCACAAGCATAATAATGGAAGGAGACATAACTGAAGTAGCAGAATGGAAGGTAGAGTATTTGGTAAATGTAAGCTCAACGCAGGGAGAAGCCTATGGGAGCGGCTGGTATGAAAACGGAAGCGTAGCAAATTACTCAATAAGCTCCCCTATTATATATGTTGGGAATGACACAAGATATGTGTTTTTAGGCTGGAGCAATGGATACAATGGAGTTAAAGGCAGTTTTGTAGTAGATTCTCCAATAAATATAACAGCAAAGTTCGAAAAGCAATATTTCGTAAACGTCACTCCTCAAAATGCCACCCTCGGAAGCGGATGGTACAACGAAGATTCAATGGCAAGAATATTGGTAAAGTATCTGGCGCTGAACCAAAGTCCTTCTGAGAGACTGGCTTTTTATTCCTGGTCTAATGGAAATAGAAGCCCGGAGTTGTCCCTGCTTGTAAATGCACCGATACACATGAATGCTATATTTAAGAAAGAGTATTTCGTAAATATAAATGCCGTGACTGCTGAAGGAAACAAAGCATATGTAAATTATTATGTTGTTGACAACAGTATGTTTGAAGGCTCTGGCTTCTTATTTGAAGGAAACGCCACTATACAGCTAGCAAACTATAAGGGATACAACATCACCCTGAACCAAAAGGCAGATTTGGAAGGTCCTGAAAATATAACGGTGACATTGCCGCTTTTCAATGTAAATATAAAGACTACAGATATATTCGGAATTCCTGCTAAAACAACATTAGTTATCAACTTTCCTAACGGAACTCAAGAAAGGATAGAGAGCAAAGGAGATGTAGAGCTTTATTCTGTCCCATTTGGAAAAGTATATGGCGAAGCATATTATTTGGGAGTGCCTTTCTCTTTCTTCTCAGAAGGGGGAGGGAATGTGTATATTAGAGTGATAAGCGCAGAAGACATAATCCTCGTAATCTCTATCATAGTCTTTTTGTTTATATACTACGCGATTCATTCAAGAAGGCTATCTGGATGATGCTTCCAGAGCTAAGGCGCGCAGGATTAATCTACTATGTTAATCTGTCTCTTGCACTTATCTTCTTCGGAAGCTTTATACCAGACTGCATATTGTAATAGCCTTTATAATACTTCTTCACAGCGCTGGTGGTTTTTACAAAGACTACATGCGCAAACCTCACGAAAGGCTTAAGCTTTATTTTGTATGGCGCACCATTGAAAACTTCAAGGGTTATTGTTCCCTTAAATCCCGCATCTACTATGGTTGGGGGCATGTACAACCCATGCCTTGCCCACGTGCTTCTGAGCTCTACAAAACCTGCAATATCGTTTGGCATTTCAACCTTTTCATAAGTAGAAAGAAGGACTTGTTGGAGAGGCTCAAGGATCATGCATCTCTTTCCCTTCAAGATCCTGTAGCCTTTTCTTATCATCTTTTCGTCTTCGGGGTCCATAATGAATTCTTTGCTTTTGTTGTGTACTGCAATCTCGTCTGAAATTCTGAAATCTATTCCGTTTTCCCTTATAATCTCCTTAGAAAAAGGAGTTATTTTCAATCTTTTGCTCTTAATCATGTTAATTAGGTCAAAATCTGAAAGGATCATAAGATTAATTATCCAAAAAGGTTTAAAATACAATTCGGAAATATCCATATTATGTGCTCCCATCGTCTAGTCCGGTCAAGGACACAGGCCCTTCGAGCCTGGGACTCGGGTTCAAATCCCGGTGGGAGCAAAAAAGCACGGGGTTATATATAGAGCTGAGAAACGTTACCTTTTTCTAACATAGTTTTAGTGTGAAGTAGAGTAGATAGAAGAAAATTATATCACATCATGTACGACTCTTTTTCTTCTTTTTAATAAGATCCCCACTATAATAACCAAAATCACAATAA
>JAVZOJ010000040.1:0-4878 GCA_038882355.1 Candidatus Micrarchaeaceae archaeon
CGCAGATCTGCATGGCAGACAACAACCTTCCTGCACAGGTGTGCCAAAGAGTGAAGCCAATAGAAGGAGTGTGACCATGCAGTACAAAGCCGCTGCGCAAATTGCCTTGTCAGCCCTTGGCTTGGCGATAAGCGCATATCTTGCAGTTTCTCACTATACTTCTTCCTCAGTCTTCTGCCCCTCCGGAGGAATAGTCGATTGCGAAAAAGTGCTAAACAGCACATATTCCCTCTTGTTTGGCGTTCCTTTGGCAGTCTATGGGGTCTTATTCTTCCTTGTTGACCTATTCCTCATTCTTTCAAGGAAGCAGAACCTGGCAATGTATTGGAATGGCATAGGGATGGGCTTTGTCATATACTTCCTTTACCTTGAATACTTGATAGGAAAGATTTGCATATACTGCACTGCTGTGCACATCATCGTAATATTCCTGCTTGCGCTCTCGATGGTATGATGCTCAAAGATCTGGTGAACCTTGCGCTTGGAAGGAAAGAAATATACAAAAGCAAGAAATTCTCTGTTGTAGACAACGGCCATTTCCTCATACTTTATTGCGAAGGCGCATTGTATTCAAAAGTCCCTAAAAACGGCGAGCTTACGGGAGAGTACTGGGATTACTTCCTCCCACTATCAATGCTCTTTGAAAATCCCAGAATACTTTTGATTGGACTAGGCATAGGGGCGATACCAGCAATAATAATGAGAAGGAAGAAAGCAAGCTTTGTCGCAATAGAGTGCGAAGAAGAGATTCTAAAGATAAACAAAACCCTTAATACCGCGCAGAATGTAGAAACGATAAAGGGAAGAGGGGAAGACCTAATACGCAGATACTCTTCGCAATTCGACATATTAATACTGGATGCATATGAAGGTGTGAGAATCCCGCGCGAGTTCCTTTCTAGGGAATTTGCAAAAAATGCATACAATGCGCTGAGAAAAAAGGGTGTGTTTTCAGTCAACATTACAGGAACTTCGTGGTATTCAAGCGAATTTCTTGAATTTTTGAATTATGTAAATGAGTTCTTTGATACATATTATTTTTCCACAGGCGCATTTTCAACAAACAAAATATTGGTCGGGCTTAAGGAAATCAAAATAGAAGAACTCGTGAGGCTCGTTGACAAGAACAAGGAAAAAATAGGGCAAAGCTACCTTACCAAAGAGTACATGAATCCCAAGAAGCCGTTCTTTTAAATCTGTGTCGAGCTTGCGCTTTGCTGTTTAGAACGAATGGGAGCGCACAACGCATTCGCTTTAAAGAAGCGCAGAAGCCGCGATGCGCTTTTCTTATTTCAGAATCAATTCCCTGCGTCCCATACATCTGCAGATATCCTGCTTTGTGGCACTCCAAGAGAGGCTAGCTGAGCCTTTATTGCATTTACAAACCCCGGAGGCCCGCAGATATAGCACATTCTTTCGTTTACATCCGGGACCTTGGCCTTTATCATGTTTGCGTCTATATGCCCAGTAAGCCCAGACCATCCGTCCCCCTGTTGAGGCCTAGTGACTGTAACAAAGTATTCGAGCTTTATCTCCTTCGAAATCTCTTCTAATTCTTTCTTCCTTATTATCTCGCTTGGATATTTCACACTATAGAGGAGCTTAACATCTGTATCTGCACCGAGTGCCTTTATGTGCCTTAGCATCGACATAAACGGCGCTATGCCTGTGCCTCCTGCGATATATGTCACCTTTGGATCCTTATTTGGGTCGAACCTAAACTGGCCATAAGGCCCCTTTATCGCGAACCTGTCTCCTATTTTTGCTTCGACAAAATGCGACGTGTGCGCTATTGCGGTTCCTTGGTGCGGCTGCTTTACCACGTAAAGCTCCATTCTCTTTGAAGAAGGCTCAGAGGCTACAGAAAATGACCTTGCAACATACTTTTTATTGCTTTCATCGATGCCGCTGATCATTATGAACATTCCAGGGTCGAATTTCAAAGGCTCGCCATCTTCAGGGTCAAACCTTACTGTAAGCACTTCAGGGGTCTCATCTTCTTTCTCTACCAGCCTGTACATCTTTTCTATTACCTCGTCCATGTTATGCACTTAATTATTTTTGAAAAGGAAATTATTTAAGTCATTTCAATGCTATTTTTTGAGGCCTTAATGCCATCTCTCCTCTTGAGAAGCTCTACAGCGGCATTTATTGCGGTCGCGTAAGACATTGCCAATTCCTCAACAGGCTTTCCATGGTTGCTTTCTAAGTATCCTTCCGGATCTTCTTCCGACTCTGTAAAGTCCAGAGTCTGCTCAGGCAAAGGATTGCCGATTTGCCTTATTTTGCCTAAAAATGCTTCAAGCTCTCTCATTCCATCGCCTTTTATCTGAAGCCTTGCTATATAGTATTCTCCGCTCCCAAAAATCCAGCTGCCGCCCTTGAAGTATGTGTCCCCTTTAAACCTTGTCCCCAGAATCCTGCCTCTGAACCTTTCTTCGTATGTCTTATCAAGCGTGTTTATTGCTATTTCTTTCCCTATTATTCGGTTGGCCTCAGGATTAAGCTCCCATTCCGCAACAAGAAAGTAGCATATCGCGACATTGAGCTCAAGGTTTGTGCTTTGCTGCATATCAGGTTCAGTAACGTGGATCGACATGTGCTTCCTCGGGTATATCATATTGTTCCTCACGAAAAAGTCTCTTAGAAAACCCATCGGCCCGTTCTTATAAAATTCTTCGATTCTCCTTTCTGCATAGTCCTCCATGCCTCTTGCAAGCCCTTCTTCGGCAAACTTCTTTATTATAGATATTCCTGCAGCGGCTGCAATCACGTCATAGGCGTGTATGTAATCGCCCTCTGTCTCCCACGCATTGAAGCATGGAAGCTTGAAATGTTTGAGCATTGACTCGAAGCACAGGGATGAAAAGTTTGAAAGAAAGTAGATGTCTTTTGCATCCAGTTTGCTCTTTGCACTCTTCTGGTAAAGGCCATATGCAATCCAAGGCAGCGTATCATACTGCTTTAGCCATTCTCCACGCCCGTCTATAAATGCTTCATAGTCCTCCTTAGACATGAACCCATCCTCTCCCACCCTCGCAGGCAAATAACCCTTTAGCCTGTGGACTGCGCCGTATGGATCGTCTATTGATGAATTGATGCCTTTTTCAAGGTTTTTCTTGTAATGCATTGCTACGCTTTCTGCAAAAGATACCATTTCATCTGCTTTTCTTCTAGCCTCTCTACCTCTAGAAGAGCCTTCGTAAGAAGAATAGTTGTAAAGGGCAGAGGCAGTAACAATAAGGTCCCTTATCCAGCAGAGATTATACCTCTCGTAGCGCGAAGAAGCAGGCATATATCCCTTTTCTATTCTTCCCTCCTCGAGCAGATGGCTGGCCAAGGATTCGAGGAGCTCTATATTTTCTTCCTTTTTCTCTAGCTTTTGCACATCTTTACTCTCTTTATAAATATTTAAGCATATAAGTTATTAGAGATGATAAAATGCAGATGGAAGAATATCAAAGGCTTGCGATGTCTACAAAGGTTTATGACAAAAAATGGTCCCTCTTTTATCCTGCGTTGGCCCTCTCTGGAGAGGTAGGGGAGCTGAACAACAAGATAAAGAAGGTCATAAGGGACAATGCAGAGCTAGACAAAGAAGAGGTTGTACTGGAGCTTGGAGATATACTCTGGTATGTGGCAGCTATTGCAGATGATCTAGAAATAGGGCTGGAAGAGGTGGCTAGAAAGAACATAGAGAAGCTAAGGAAAAGGCAAGAGAATGGCAACCATTAAAGGATCTGGAGATAGAAGGTAGAGCCTTATAAGAAATTGAAGAAAAGAAGCCCCTGTATGGTCTTTCCATCTACAATCTTGCCTGATTTAATCATACTTATGGCTTCCTCAATCCTAAACGCCCGTGTTGTTATTATTTCGTTCTTTTCCAAAGACTTCTTTTCCTTTTTCAGTCCTTTTGCCAAAAAGAAATATATCTTTTCTGTGGAGATTCCTGGGGTAGAATAGGACCAAAATAGCTCTTTCATGCTTCTTGCAACGTACCCTGTCTCTTCTTTCAGTTCTCTCCTTGCGCATTCCACTGGCCTTTCACCTTCTTTTATAGTTCCAGCAGGCAGCTCATACACATATCTCCTTATTACATACCTGTACTGCCTTTCCATAATGACTTTTCCCCCAATCAATGGTATTATCGTTGTTGCACCGTTATGCTTAATATATTCTGCCTCTGTAGAGCTGCCATTGGGCAAAGATATGCGCTCCTTTATTAATTCAAACTTTTTTGCTTTGTACAAAAGCATATAGGTAATTCACTGTCACCGCATTTAAGTCTTTCTAAAAAGCATTTTCCTTGCTTTAATTGCATTTATTTACTTACACAAGAAAAAAGCAAGCATTTAAAAACATTAAGGTTGAGTTCTACTCAGGTGATTTGAATGGGCGGTTCTGCAAATCCTAACGAAGGTCATGGACCTAGATAATTATTATCTTTTATTGCCCTTTTCTTTCCATTTCTTCTCTTCTGTTAGTCTTTTTATTTCCTCATACAAAAATGTATCTTCTTTTCTAGTTTTTCCAAACCCTAATTGACCCACCAATTCCTGAGTTATAATGGACCATTCTACTTCTATCCCTTTATTCAATGACATAATTCTTTCCACTTCCTGATATATTGTCGTTTCATATAGCGGCTGTATTAATATATCGCCATACGGCGCAGGAGCATATGTCATTAGAGCATATTTGTCAGTAGGATATGGGGTCTCTTCTATGATGCTGTTTAAGTAGTCGATCTCGCCTTTATAGAACTCTGGCATGTTTGTTTGGATTGCATAAATGAATGCAAGCTGCTTGTATGGAATTCTTTGCATAACGATTGTTGGAACCACGATTATTCCCTTTTCCTTCAATCTTGCATATGTG
>JAVZOJ010000041.1:0-4618 GCA_038882355.1 Candidatus Micrarchaeaceae archaeon
TCAACGCTATTTTCACTAGATTCAATTCGACACTCTTGAGCTATCATTTATTAACAGAAAGCTAATAAAAAGATTGAAGATGAAGTATGTAATATGATAAGCATAAGCTACTACAAGGAAAATGCAGAAAAGATCAAAGATTCTATAAAGAAGAGAAACTACAATTTTCCGATAGAAGAGCTCGAATCTTTAATAGAGAAAGTAGGAAAAAGGAGGAAAACGCTAGAAGAGCTCAGGCACAGACAAAACAAAGGAAGCGAAGAAATATCAAAGATGAAAAAGGAGGGAAAAGGTGATGAGTCTAAAGTTAAGGAACTCGCTGAAATAAAGGCAAAGATAGAAGAATTGGAGAAAGAGCTTAAAAGTGATGAAGAAAGGCTCGACGAACTTCTCTTCAACCTGCCTAACTTCCTTCACGAATCGGTTCCAGTAGGCGTTGATGAGAGGGATAACAAAGAAATATATTCCTGGGGGGAGAAGAAAGACAAGGCAATCCCTCCTCATGATGAAATTCTCGAATCTGCTGGCCTGTTGGACGCTCAAAAGGCAGGAGAAGTGGCTGGGTCAAGGTTTTATTATCTCAAGGGCGACATTGCATTAATGGAACTTGCATTGATAAGATTCGCGGTAGACAGGATTTTGGCAAAAGGATACACACTAGTAACGCCCCCGTTTATGATAAGGAAAAAATACTTTAGAGGCGCAACGTCGCACATGAACTTCAAAGAATCAATATATAGGGTTACAGAGCCAGGAGAGGCAAAAGATGAGAACTTTGAGCACATAGAAGATGAGCTCTTCCTTATAGGCACCGCTGAGCATGCCATCGCTGCGATGCATGCAAATGAAGTGCTAAATGGATCCCAACTTCCCATAAAGTATGTGGGGGTAAGCCCATGCTTTAGGAGAGAGGCAGGGTCTCACGGGAAGGACACAAAAGGAATATTTAGGGTGCATCAATTTTACAAAGTCGAGCAATTTATATTTTCTAACGAGAAAGATTCTTGGAGCGCGCTTGAAGAATTGAGAAAGAACGGCGAAGAGCTGATTAAGGAATTGGGGATTCCATATAGAGTAGTAATATTGTCTACAGGGGACATATCCCTCGTTTCTGCAAAAACCTATGATGTTGAGGGATATATGCCAGGCCAAAAAAGGTACAGAGAACTTCAATCCCACTCAAACTGCCTTGATTGGCAGAGCAGAAGGCTTGAGATAAGGTATGATGAAGGTGGGAAAAGGAAATATGTGCATACGCTCAATGGAACCGCTCTGGCTGTGGAAAGGACCATTGTCGCAATAATTGAAAATTATTGCAATGAAAAGGGGGAGATAGAAGTACCAAAAGCGCTTGTCCCATATATGAACGGATTGGAGTACATAAGGCCTTTGAAGAAGTAATGCTATGAGATATGAAACAAGGCTTCCGTTGCATAACGGCAAAGCCCCTAGATGGCTCTATTCCCTAATGAAAGAGCTTGGCGAAAAGATATTCTCCATTATGCTTGATGAATTCGGGGAAGACGAATTATTGAGAAAGATAACGAATCCAAATTGGCTTCAGGCCCTCGCGTGCGCACTGGGATATGATTGGCATAGCAGCGGGACAACAACAGTTACCATGGCAGTAATAAAAGAATGCCTAAATGAGACACGCGAGATATATGTTGCGGGAGGAAAAGGAAGGGCAGGGATAAAGACTCCAGAAGATATAGAAAAAGGCACCGAGCTGCTAGGAATCTCATTCGAAAGAGACAAGCTAGTAGAGCTCAGCAGGATAGCGGCAAAGGTAGACTCCCACCTTGTGTATGACAACACAAATATTTACCACCACAACTTCATATTCACAAGGCACAAATGGGGCGTGGTGCAGCAGGCAATGCAGGGAAACTATGCAATAAGATTTCAATGGTTCAGCGACTTTTTGAGAAAAGACCTGACTGAAGAGCCGCATGCAGGAGTGTATGCAGAAATAAATAAGAGCACTATGGACCTAACTTATGAAAAGAATAGAGAAATAAAGGAGCTTAGCGTTGACATTGTAAAAGGATCAGAAGTCATAGAGTATCCATCAAGGCATTGGATAGACGTGAAGTCAGACCTGGGAGGCAGGGGCATTGAAGCGCTGAAGAGGGCGCACGAGCTGGATCCAAAAGATTACAAAGACCTTTTACTTGTAAAAGGAATGGGAAGAAAGGCATTGAAGGCTTTAGCGCTTATTGCAAGCTTGATGTACGGCAAGGAGTTGGCATACAGAAACCCTGTGGCATTCTCATACTCTTTCGGTGGCAAAGACGGCGTTCCTTTCCCTGTTCAGAGAGAGACATATGCTCAGGTAATAGAAGACCTTAGGCTCCTGATAGATGAAGCAAACATGGAAAGAGAAAAAAAGCTTACTGTTTTAAAGAACTTGGGAGAGAAAATATAGAGATGTTGAGATTCCCCACATACCAGCAGATGCTTGCATTATCAGGTTTATGCGCATTCTTGCTCTGCCTTTTCTCTTCATACCTTTCCACTGTTTTGGGGATTTCTTATGGAGTTGAATTGGGCGCTCTGGCCCAAAGCAACTCTCAAACCGCAAACGCAACAAACTTCTTAGCGCCTATTGTCTTTTCTTTGCACGAAATAAGGTTTTACATATACTTTTCATATTTGCTTTTGGTCCTTTCAAGCGCAATGCTGGTATTTTCCACCATAGCTTATGCAAAGAGAAATTCAAAAGAAGCGGCATACAGGTACATTATGCTAAATGTATTTTCATCAGTCCTTTATCTTTTGTTTCTTCTTCTTATAGATAAAATTGCAGAGATACACACTACATACTCATACGCTTCGGTAATAGTTTCCTTCATATCTGCAGGCAATGCGCTATACCTTTTGTACGAAGTCAGGAGTAGGCCAGAAGCAAAGGGACTGCAATTGAGGATAGAAGCTGACAAGCCTATGAGCAGCCTGATAGAGCTCAAGGAGGCGATCTCCCCATATCTTGAAGGAGAGGTTTACGTGGTAGACAAGCACTTTAATTCTCAGGCAATATACAACCTCGCGAGAATCTTGGAAGGTAATGAAAAGGCAAGCAAAGTTATAGTGCTCTGTGGAGGAACATTCGACTCAAAATTCAATGAAAACTACAAAGACCTAAAAAAAGAGCTCTCTTCAAGAAACATAGAATTTGAGGTGTATATTATGGACCAAGAAGATGCTGAGGAGCAGCACGAAAGGTTCATATTGTCTAGAAAGGCTTTCAAGATACCTCCCTTAAACATAATAAACAAGAAGAATGAGCACATAAACACGATAAGCAGAAACGATACAAGAGAAACATTGGAAAAGCTAATGAAAAGGGCAACAAAATATGAAAACTATATTCTAAAGTCTTCTAGAAGCGAGAATGAATAAAGTAGCAAATCCATAAAGCACTTTGCAAAATTTCTTGGTTGTTTACAAGGCGCCTTTATGCAAAAGAGAAGCATACAAGCGCGCCTCCCTTAGGCGCATTGCCCTTTCAAGACCATTCGCCTTTGGAGAAGTTCTCAGGCAACATGCTTACGAGACAAACTTGTCAATGCGCAAAAAAGTATAGCAATTCTATACTAACCCTGTTTAGCAAATCTTAAATTTTTTAAAATATAAAAATAAAAGCATGAACGTAAAAGTACTAGTCTTCGGTTTCTCTCTAAGGAAAGAATCCTTTTCAAAGGCGATAGCGCACGCATGCAAGGAGCTGGCTCCAGCTGACATGGAAATGTCGCTTCATGACATAGCAGACATACCTGTGTTCAACCAGGACCTGGAGCATAACATGCCGGATTCAGTGATAAGATTCAAAGAAGCAATAAGGAAAAGCGATGGCATAATCATAGTCACACCAGAATACAACTATTCAGTGCCTGGTTACCTTAAGAATGCAATAGACTTTGCATCAAGGCCATATACAGACAACGTGTTCGATAAAAAGCCTGCTGGCATTATTTCTGAGTCCATAGGCATGCTTGGCGGCGCTCGCGCCCAATACCATCTGCGCCAGTCTTTGCTGTTTTTAAACGCAAACGACATGAAGAGGCCTGAAATTTTTGTTTCCTTTGCAGACAAAAAGATAAGAGAAGGCAGGCTTGTAGATGAAGAAACGAGGAAGCGCCTTGCAGAATACCTTGCTGCTTTCAGGGAGTTCATTTTGCAATCGAAGAAATAAGCAGCGTTTGGCGCCTTCCTTGGAGGTGTATCTAATATTATGCGCAGGTCGTAAAGGGAGTTTATAATGGGGCTATGTCCTTGCCAAGCGCATCATCAGAAACAGATTAGCATTGCAATTTACCTTATGGTATGCCATTACAAGTCCGCACCTTGAGGCGACTATCTCGGTATATGAATCTAGCTGACATGGCCATATTGGATCCTGTCTAATTGCTTTTGTAATCTTATTCGGGGAAGCGCTACGCCGGCGTGTAGCTTGAATGCGAGTTGCTTGTGTATGTAACACCAGAAGGCACATTGTTGCCATTGCAGCCGAAAGAGGCATGGCAGAGCATTGTGTGTTATTCATGACATATATCTTTATGTTTTTGTGTCATATAAAACACATATGAGGGAAGAGGAAATTTTAAATGTGCTAGCA
>JAVZOJ010000042.1:0-4305 GCA_038882355.1 Candidatus Micrarchaeaceae archaeon
GCAGTGAAAACAGAGATTGAAAGGGTGAGCAGAGACATAGTAAGCAGGGAAGACTTGATTGTAAGGTCCATGGAAGAAGAAAAGAAAATAAAGTCAATAAAGGAGAAATGCGAAGAAGAGGCAAATAAGATATCTGCCAAGCTCGAAAAAACAAAAGAAGAGCTGAAGAAGCATAAAGAAAACATGTCAAAGCTGATTAGCTCCGAAAATCTAGATATAGAAGAGCTGAATAAAAAAAGGGCAGAGCAAGAAAAGATAATAAAGAGGGAAGCAGAATTGAAAAAGGAGATAGACCTGCTGAGCAAGGACTTGCAGGAGAGCATAAGCGCAAGAGAGCTTGAAATCGAAAAGAAGAAGAGGAAAGAAATTGAAGTAAAGGAGACAGAAAAAGAGTTGGAAAAAGCAAAAATGGAAAAAGAAGAGCTTGAGAAAAGCATAGAAGAAAGCGGCGAAGAGGGGAGCAAGATATACACAAGGATCCAGAAAATAGAAGAAGAGAACAGCGCAGACAGCAAGGAATTGGGTTCTATAAACGAAAAAATAAGCGTACTAGTGAGGAGAAAAGTAGAGCTAGAAGCAAAAGAAAGGGAGGTAAATACAAGGGTAGCGGACCTTTACTCAGAAATACTTGCTTATGGAATGGATGAGAACGGCATAATAGAGGGAAAGATAGAGGAGATGGAGAAAGAAATATTGGAAATAAACGCATCTCTCTCTTCACTCGGCGGGGTAAACATGAAAGCTCCAGAGATGTTTGAAGAAAAGAAGAAAGAAGTAGAGGAAGAAATAGCAAAGCTTCAAAAGCTGCAGAAAGAGAAAGATTCAATACTTCATATGATAGAAGAAGTGGAAGAGAAGAAGCTTAAGACATTTAATGCTACATTTGAAGAAGTGAATAAGAACTTCTCCAAGCTGTTCAGCTATGTATTTCCAGGTTCTGCAAGCATAAAGCTTGACAATCTAAAAGATCCTTTTAACAGCGGCCTTACGTTCAAGATAGAAAACCAAGAAGACAAAGAAATACTCTCCTTTTCAGGAGGAGAGAAGAGTTTCTTAATCCTCATTCTCCTGTTTTCCATACATCTTTGCAAGAAATCGAGCATATATATATTTGACGAAGTAGACGCGGCTTTGGACAAGGAGAATTCTAAAAAGTTGTCTTTGTTGATAAAAGAAATGAGCAAAGATTCACAATTTATTGTTGTGAGCCACAATGATTCATTGATAGTGAATGCAGATTCTGCAATAGGCGTAGCGAAAGAAAAAGGGTATTCGAAGGCAGTGGGTTTGGAAATAGGGAAGCTTCTAACAGGTTGAGCAGCAAAGCTTACGATTCATGGGAATGAAAGCAAAACGCACTGACAGAAACATGCAGGTTTATAAGCATGAATATGAATATAACCAGTGCATAACTAGCAAAGAATGCAAATTAGAATGCGGATTATGCGGATTAATGCGCTGCAAAGCAACGGGCATGCTTGCCTGTTTAGCCCGCAACTTTGGAGCAGTTCAATTTGGAGATTTGCATGGAGTCTGAAATAATAAGGGATATATTAAAGAAAAAGGAAATAAAGATAAGGGTATTGAGAAGTGGGATGTTTCAGCAGGTAAATTTTAGGCTGAAGAAGGTCAAAGAGGGCAACATCGAGTTTCTCGAGCTCTTTACAAACAAACAAGTAGATATTTCTGAGCTTGTCAAAGTGGCAAATGAAGTAGGGCTTCCTATCGAGGCTAAAAATGGAAGAGCTTTTCCATCTGGAAAGAGCGCAACAGACTTTATAGAATCAAACCTTCTTTCCTGATGCGCAGCTTACGCATATGCCTTTTTCCTTGACTAAATGCTCTTCACACGTGGGCCTGCCGCATAGGCGGCATGACTTCGTTGCCGGCTTGTTGCATATGTGGCATAATTTGTGTATCATCTAATCAAGGTTTACAAATTCTCCTATTAATTCCTTTGCTCTTTTCAGCGATAAAGGCTTAAGACCTTTCTTTTTTGCGTAGGCGCACTGATATTCAATGTATTTTTCATTGATCTTTGTGTTTGGGTTTATCTTTTTGCACCTTTCTATGTAGTCAACAATGACGTTCTTTGCGTCTTTTACCTCGAACCCCAGTATGTTCACAAGATATGGCGCAAGTATCAGATTTACAACCCTGTGCCTGAAGTCAGGTATTGGGGTGTTAAGGATTGTGTTTATCCATTCATAACCTTTTTGGGTTTTTACTGTTTCTCTTTCATGCTTTAATACTACGACATCCTTCGCCATTTCCTTTATCTCTTTTGGGATCATATCGCTGCTTATCGGAAGGCCTTTTTTTATTATGCTCTTAAAAGCAGATTTCACCACATCTTCCAAATCTTTGTTTGACAAGTACACTGTGCCTCTATCTAATTGCATATTGCATATGCGGAGCCTTTCCGGCCTTTCCTTTATCTTTATATATTCTAACAGAGGAATCTTCCAAAAGGAATCTTCTTTATCTACTTTTATCCCCATCTTTTCGAATATTGCCTTTTTATCTTCCTCCTTTTCTTCATTAAACGCCTTTTCGCTTCTCATTGCTTCAGATTCTGCAAATTTATCTATAGCAAAGAAATTGTTTAGCGCGCTTACAAAGAGCCTAGCATATGGATAACTCAGTACCCCTGCAAGCATAATCTCTCTCAGCGAGGTCTTATAAAAAAGCGGTCCTTTATTAAGGTCCTGCTCGAGCCTTGCTTTCCCTTCTTTTGCCAATTCGACGCTAAACTCCTTTTCCAGCTTTGCTATTTCTTTTGCCTCATCAAAAAAAGGATATTTGTAAGAGAAATAAAGGCTTTTTTCATCCAATTTCTTTGCCAGTTCATAGATGTCTTCCATCTTTATCTTATTCTTCTGAATACGGCGCAGTATATGGAGCAAGGTAATAAACAACATCTGCGTCTCCGATTTTATAGCTAAGCTTCAAAGGCTCGTCATTCTTCAAGGCCAAAGTTATTTTGTTCCCAGAAGGGCAAGACTTGACCATGTTTTCTAAAAACTGTATGTTGAAAGTCGCCTTGGCTTCAGACTTTGCATCGATCTTTTTGACCACCTCTCCATCTATTTCGTGTGTTTCTTCAAGCTCGCTTGGCTCTCCCACTGCGTTTATGCTAAAGTCGTTCTTTGAGGCTTTGAATTGTATGTGCGTAGATATCATGTTTACATCTTTTATTATGTCTTTTAGGTGGTCTGAGGAGATCTCTACAAATGCATCAAATTCCGGCTTCGGCTCTTTTTCAAACGTTTTCCCTCCGCTTAATAGAGGAAGCTTGTACCTTCTTCTGCTTTTGTTTCCTATAAATTCAAGCACCAGCTTTGAATCAGAGTCTTTCATCACCAGCTGCTCATGCTCCCTTGCTCTTGATAATATCTTGGCGAGGTTTTCTATGTTTATTGTAATTTTGTTATTTTCCTCTACCTTGTAGGTTGAGAAAGATTTTTTCGGTATGGAAAAAACGACCATGCTTATGTTTGAGGGGTCTAGAGCTCTAAGGCTGATACCCTCTTCAGTTATGTTGAAAGTTCCTTCATCAATAAGGCTTACTATCGATTCAACACAATCTCTCCAATATTTCGCATTGTCCAATTTTACTTCAAACATATGATCCCTTATTTAATTTCCTTTGTAAAATTCATAAACCTTCCTATGCGGCAAAGAGAGGATTAAAAAGTTTGCTAATTTATGCTTTTGGCAAAAGCGAGAGAATAGAAGCCTCTAAGTTTCTCTTATTTGACCTTATGGCTGCGAATATATCTGAAAGTATTTCGTCTGGCCTTTTCTTTATAGATCTCGCTATAGCCTCTTTCTCATCATAATCTTTGCATATAAGTTCAAACAAAGCAATGACTGGGCCGAACATATGCATTGAATCCAAAGACTTTGAAGGATTTGCGCGCTTTATGGCTTTATCTATTTTTTCAATAAACTCCTCCAAGGAATTGCTACTTTTTGCCATCGAGCACACTTCTTTCGCTATTGAATATGCAGCGTTTTCATCAGTTCCTTCTCTTACAAGGTAGCTCCTCAAGTAACCAAATATGCAATCCTTTATTTCTTTTTTATTGTCCTTTATCTTTTTTGTTATTTGGAGGAGGGCTGCAAATCCCTCGTTGATTGTGGTAACTATGTCATATTTCAACACTTTATGTGCAGAGGCCAGAAATCTTGTGCTTTCTTTATATACACAATATTTTTCTCCTTCTTGTTCGTAATATGCGCTTATTTTCTTGATCATGTGTTCCTTATGAAATATGAAATGGTACCCTTCGTGGAGTAAAA
>JAVZOJ010000043.1:0-4096 GCA_038882355.1 Candidatus Micrarchaeaceae archaeon
GCTGCAATCCGTGTATTTTCATGCCTTCTTGCAAACTTGCTGGAATACGTGATGTGATGGCCTTGTATTTGGCGAGGCGATTGCATGTAAATGTCAACTCCCTATATATTTATGCATTATGTTTTTTAAATAAAATAGCACAAACATTGTAAAATTTAAAAAGAAAAAGCAGAAAAAAGCAGTGCAAGCTAGAATGTAGATATTGTCTTATATATGCCGAATTCTCTGTAGTTCAGCTCTTCCGCCTTGGTGAGTTTGCCGTTTATAACATCAGCAAGCAGATCAAATAGCTTTTCTCCAGACTCCTCAATTGTCTCTTTTCCTGACATGACAGGGCTTGCATCGAAGTCTATATTATCTGACATCTTCTTGTAGGTCTCGGCGTTTGCGGTAATCTTTATCACTGGAGCTATGGGGTTCCCTGTTGGGGTGCCTCTGCCTGTTGTAAATAGTATCGCCTGGGAACCGCCGGCCACCATGCCAACTACCGATTCAATGTCCTGGCCAGGGGTATCCATCAGGTACAAGCCGGGCTTGTTGGGCACGCTTGCGTAGTTAAGCACGTCCTGTATAGGAGACATGCCACCCTTGTGTATTGCGCCAAGCGACTTCTCCTCTATTGTTGTTATGCCTCCTTGTATGTTTCCAGGAGTGGGCTGGCCACCGCGTATGTCAACGCCTGCGCTATAACTGAGGTTCTCCCACTTTTTCGCAACGCTGAATATCTTGTTGCTTACCTCTTTGGAGACTGCACGCTTTGCCAAAATGTGCTCCGCACCGATTATCTCAGGAACTTCAGAGAACATTGTTATCCCTTTGCTCTCAACAATCTTGTCCATCACATAGCCGACAACAGGATTCGAAGCTATGCCTGATGTTGCATCTGAACCGCCGCATTCTGCCCCAAGCCTGATCTGCGAGAAATCAATCTTTGTTCTCTTAATGAGATTTAAATCTTCTATCATGTCCTTTACAAGGCTTACCCCCTTTTCTTCGGCTTTTAAGGTTCCACCTTCATCCTGTATGTTTACGAATTCTACGCGCTTGCCTGATTCAGCTATCTTGTCGGCGACCCTCCTTCCTTGCACTGTTTCGCAGCCTAATCCAACCACAAGCACAGCAGCAACATTCGGATGCTTGCCTATGTTCACAAGCGTTTTCTCTGTCTGCTCAGCATCGTCGCCTATCTGCACGCAGCCGTGCTGGTTTGCCACAAATGGTACATTAGAGAAATGCGATGCAATCCTTGCCGCAGTTTCGCTAGAACAAACAACCGAAGGTATTACAAGCACATAATTCCTTATTCCGACTGCGCCATTTTCCCTTATATAGCCATATATCTCCTTCATTCTACCTCCCTCTTGTGTACATCTCCTCTACCTCTTTCGCTTTCCACATTATGCACATGCACCCACATGCCCCTTTTTATCTCCTGTGTGGCTCTTCCTATCACTTCGCCATACTTTATCACTTCTCCGCCTTTGGGTATGTTAGCCAGTGCAATCTTGTGCCCTGTTGGGATATCATCTAGGACAGGCAATGGTACTTTATCTGGCAGTTCTATCTTTGATCCTTTTTTGAGATCTTTCAGCGCAACTGCAACATTGTCTTTTTTTGTAATGATTAAGATATCCATGTAACATCACCCCACATAAAGAGTGCGGACTTCCTGAACCAAGTAACAAATAAAATTTAGATAAAAAGATATATATACATAATGCTGATATTCCTATATTAGATTCCTAACATTTATGCATCAATCGCCAACAAGCTGTTTGTAATCATATCGCCGCTTCGCTTTCATCCCACCATAAATGGCGCTGGATTTCCAGCTTACACTGTCAATCACCAAAACAAAATAAAAAAAATTAAAAAAGGCGAATGGTAATCATTCGCCTGCCGCTGCCGTCATTGGTATGTAGCTTGGAATCACTTTTGGCGCAAAGCTCTTGTCCGGGTTTACCACAAACCACAATGCACCTAGTATAATGATCATTACACCAAGTGTCATTATTGCGGCCGCCCAGCTCACTGTAGCTGCTATTGCTGTTATCAGCAAAGGCGCGAATGATCCAAACAGGTTGCCCCAAAAGTTCAGCCATCCGCTATACGTGCCGGAATATTCATGGCCCATTCTTGCCTCTATGCTGAAGCTCGTTATTTCATGCGGCGTTATTGCAAACATCGCCAGCGCGATCAGCACTATTGAAGTAACTGCACTTACGACCCATCCTCCAAGGACGAACAAGATACCACCAATTACGAGCCCTATCCCTGCAGGTATCGCATATGTGCTTCTGAGCGTTGTACCCCTCTTTATTCTGGAGTCGAGGTAATAGCCAAAGAAAAGCACCCCTATTATGCCTACAATCCATGGCACAACGCCAAATGCTGGCATCGCGCTAAGCTTTATGTGCCTTGCATCAAGCAGGTACAGAGGAAGCATTGTAAGCAGCGCGTATACCATCAGGTCTGCAGCGCCGTGTGTGAAGCCAAATGCCCAGAACCTTCCATTTTTTAGAAGTGTTCCCCAAGGTGCCCACTTCTTCGTCGTCTTTCCTCTTTCTATTTCTGGCTTGGCATATGTAGCGTTGATATCTTTAATCTCTTCCTTGGAAACATATTTTGACTCTTCAGGCCTGTCCCTCATCACTGCATAATAGCCTATTGCAACTATAGCACCTATAATTCCGTATATTATGAATATCAACCTCCAGCCCCACATAATCATAATCCATGTGGATAGTACTGTGCTGAAGAGCGGCCCTATCCATGTGCCTGTGTAAAGCCATGCATTTGCTATGCCCATCTCATTCTTTTTGAGCCATCTGCTGTAAAGGTTTCCGCTACTTGGAAACATTGGCGCTTCGCCTAATCCGAACAGACCCCTTATAATAAGGAAAGAGATGTAGCTGAAGCCTGCAGCAGTAAGCAGTGTGAATGTGCTCCACCATCCGAATGCTCCGGCAAGGGTCTTCCTAGGACCGTAGCGCTCTGACATAATCCCTCCGGGTATCTGCATTGCGGTGTAAGCCCAGAAGAATATAGAGCTTATCAGACCGAATTCAACCAGTGTAATATGGAACTCTGGCATTATTTGAGCGCCAGCAACAGCGATGTTTGAACGATCCATGTATGCAATCATAGCAATGAGTGCTGGGAAAAACATTGCCAGATATCTGCCCCTAAATTTTTTCTTTTTTGCCATCCCATTACCCCCTTTTCTATCTCTCTGTATATATCTTTAAAGCTTTCGCTTTGGTATACCCAACGCGCTGTGCAGCACACTAATCAATAGACGGAAAGCTCAAGGCTTCAATTTGGATTACCTAAAGAACAGCTCATTCAAACCTGTTTCGCTGTTTTTCTTTCTTGTAAATCTGGTATCCGCCTTCAGTATGAGCATCTCCACCAGCGGATCCACAGTTGCGCCAAAAAGATGGCCGCCAATGATTCTATGATCCTTGCCACCTAGTGCAGCGTGCAGATGGAACACCTGATTGGCATCGGCGATGCTTCCATGCATGGCTACAAGCTCATGCGGTTCTTTGTATTTCTGCTTGAGATATCTTTTTCCGTCAAAGTAGCCGATCTCAAAGTTTTTCAAGGCCCCTATTCCAAGAACAACGAATCCACTTTTTATACTGTAATCCTTGCAGGCCTTGCCAAGTTGTTCAAACAGGTCATCGCCCGTGTCAAATTTTATATATACAAATTTTCCCCTCATTTTTGTTATTATATTATCACCTTCGCAAAGTGCAATACCAATCATATCTGCAATACTAAATTATAAAACACATTACTATATCTGCTATTTGGTTGTTGGATTTTCTATCATGCAAAGTTGATCCAAATAGGTCCATATAAAAATATCAAGAAAACATTTCAAAACGAGTACAAAGATAGAAATGTTGAATATAGAAACAAGCTCACAAAATGGAGCTCTGAACTACAATTGGTCAGAGTTGGCAAGCCCACCAATATACCAGAGCTAGGGAGCTTGGCTACAAGGCGAAAGAAGGGATTGACATTGTGCGGCTACGCGTTCATGGCGGGAGCAGTGAGCCATAATATGGTCATGTTATTTTTTTCCGTC
>JAVZOJ010000044.1:0-3975 GCA_038882355.1 Candidatus Micrarchaeaceae archaeon
GGGTTGCTTGAATATTTAAGTGCTGCTTTGGGAAACAAGGAAGCAAAGAAAGGGGTAGAGGAGCACAAAGCAAACATAGGAAATATATTCCCATACGGCCCAAGGATGGATGTAGCTGGAGACAGAGCCACAGAATACATCCTTTTCTCCACCTTCATATACCTTCACACAATTCCGCTTATTGCAATAATAATCCCAATAATCGTGCATTCTTTTTCAGATGCGGTTATGGGAAAGAAAGGAACCTCTACTATGATGAAGACATGGTTTGCAAAGAGCTTTTATTCTTCAAATTGGAGCAGGGCTCTCGCAAACCTTCTCAAAATCTTCTCTTTCTCATACCTATCTCTAGTTTACATGCTAAACTATCCTTCAAGCATAGGATATGCGCTTGTGTCCCTGCTGGTGGCATTTATAACGTTGAGAGGGGCAGCACAGATCTATGAAAACATTGCAGAGATGGAATCTACCTTATAGGCTCGTATTCGGTGTAGGGCCTTTTAAAGGCGTAGTACTTCAATACGTTGGAAGCATTGAAGAATGTATATTTCACCAGCCCCCACTTCAATATGCGCCTTGCGCTGGTTTTCACTACAGCACTATCTATAAACTTCACTTTTCCGTAATTCTTTATCCTTCTTGACAGGTCAAGGTCTTCGTAAGTGTACAAGTGCTCGTTGAATCCTTTCGCCTTTTCAAAAGCGTCTTTCCTGATGGCAAAATTAGAGCCGCTTATAGAAGGCTGCCCTATCATTAGCGCAAACTTTGCAAGCAGCACTGAAGCCCCGAAGTATCCTGCGCGTATCAATAAGTTAACGTTTTCAAGGGGCTCCAATGGCCCAGTCGCTGCAACAAGGCCTGCATCTTTGCTAAATTCTTTGTCATAAGTTTCAAGAAGTCTTTTCGAGAGCATTGTGTCGCCATTGGTAAAGAAAAGAATCTCCCCCTTCGCTTCTTTTGCGCCACGGTTCCTTGCTATTCCTATTCCCCTTCTCTTTTCTATCAAGACCTTCCCATAGTTTCTTGCAATAGCCCTGGTTTTATCCCTGCTGTTGCTGTCAACAAAAATGACTTCAAAGTCTTTGAAGGTTTGGCGCTTTATAGAATCTATCAAGGAAGGGAGATACTTCTCTTCATTTAATGTGGGGACTATGATGCTAAATCTCAAGCACACACCGAGCTAGCAATCTCTAAGGATGAACTCATCAAGCTTGTCTTTTACCCTTTCCTTTGCCTTTTTGTGCTCTTCTACAAACCGAACGACCTTTTTTGCAAGGTCTTCCTTATGCTCTCCTGCAAGCAACGAGCCGCTTCTCTCGCCTTCAAATATTTCTTCTAGCTTTTCGTCATTCGGCTCGAACAAAAACTTGTTGTATTGGCATACAGCGCATACTTCTGGGTTTCCTCCGTACTTCCTTTGCAGCTCTGCTGTTGCCTGCTGACCTGTGAATGCATTCATTACTTTTTTCCTTATCTCATCTGCAGAATCCGACAAATATACTGTATTCCTCGGGTCGCTTGCAGACATCTTTTGGGATCCATTCAATCCAGGCAAAAACTTTGCATGCAGTATGGCAGGCTTGTAGTAGCCCAGCTTTGGCAATACGTCTCTCGAAATCCTAAAGTGGACGTCTTGGTCTACCCCGAGAGGTATCAAGCAAGGAATGTTCTTTCCTTCCTGCGCAGATTTCAACATTGCAGGAACTGCTTGCATACTTGTATAAAATATGCTGCCTATATTGTTCTGGTTCGTGAAGCCAAAGGCGTCTTTTATCATGGAAAAAGTGATGTACTTCGCTATCCTCACAGCATATTTGTAGAGCGTACCTGCATATTCAGTATTTATGAACATCTTTGTTTTCTTCGGATCAAACCCCAATGCTGCTATATCAAGAGCGTCTTCATAAGCGAGCTTATGGATCTCATCAAATCCTTTATCTCTTATCAACGCTTTTTCTTCGTCAGGTATTTGGATATACACTTCTGCACCAAACCTGTCCTGCAGCCACTTTGCGAGAAGGAATGGTATAAGGTGCCCTATCGTCATGTTTCCAGAAGGGGCTATGCCTGTATAGACATAAAACTCGCTTCCCTTTTCATATTCGTCCAGAATCCATTTTAGGTCTCTGTGCGCAAAAAATATCTTTCTTCTCAGAAGGAAATGAAGATCCCCTTTTGCAAGGTTTTTAATCCTTTCCAACATTTCCTCATCTAAAGGCGTTATACCAAATTCTCTTACTAACTTCTCGTAGTTTACGCTGCCTTTTACCTCATATGGCGTTACCTCGAATCCCTTTTGCATTTAACCACACAATATTGATTCTGCTAAAAAAGTTTAAATAAATAACAAAGAAGTCTGGTGTTGGAGTTTTCTCTACCCAAAAAGCTTATTAAAGATGATGATTGATATAATATTGCCTAAAAGGCGACCGTGATAAGAATGGGAATCTTCGATAAACTCGGGCAGACTTTTGGTGGAAAAGCTTCTAGAGAGGAGAGCAGCATTGACGATTACATGACCTCTGCAGAAATGGAAGAGGTCGATGTGCTCCACGAACCCGCGGACATGTACATAAAGCCATTGCTCCTGAAAGACGAAAATGATGTAAGGACAGTACAGGAAGAGCTGGGAAAGAGAAACATACTTCTTCTAGATATATCGGAAATAAGGAAAAGGCCAAACACAGCTAACAACATATTGGCGCAGATAAAAGCATATGTGCAGCAGATCAACGGCGACATAGGCCAGATTGACGATACAAGGGTCCTTGTGACGCCTGCAAAGGTCAAGATTATAAAAAGGAAGAGAACTGAGCAGAAATAGTCACTTTAATGCAGTAATTAGCGCATGTACATCTTTCTTATTTGCGCTTGAAGAGATGATTATCTTTCTAAAGCTTCTAATTATGCTTTCCTTGTTCCTTACCTTCCTGCGCTTTATCTTTTCCTCGAATATCTCTAAGAGAAGCTTTAGCTCTTCTCTATTCGGCATTTCCTCGCTCTCTTCTTTGCCTTTCAAGTCTGAAAGACAGTAAAGAAATATGGCAAGGGCATGAGATATGTTAAGCACAGGGTAGCTCTCAGAAGAGTCTATAAAAGCAGCAATATCGCACATCCTTACCTCTTCAGCGCTCAGTCCGGTGTCATCTCTTCCTATCACCAGCGCCACTCTTTTTACTTTCCTCTTTTTTAAGAATTCTCTCAACCTGTGGAGCTCCAATCGAATGGGCGCGCTCTTTGCCTTTTCCCATATCCCAGTAGTTCCAACGACTATATCGCAGTCTTCAACTGCCTCATCCAAAGAGTTGTATTCAACCATGTTTTTGAATATGTGTACCCCATGCTTCGAATATTTTATTGCCGTCTTCCCTACTTTTGCCCGTGGCTTTACAAGGTGCATGGAGCTGTAGCCGAAATTAGAGAGCACCCTTGCGACATAGCCGAGATTTATCTGATATTTTATGCCAACGAACACTGGCTTTATCTCCATAAAATCAATGCATCATTAATACAAAGGTCGTAAAGAGCGTGATCCCGTTAACGATACCATGGGCTATTATGGAAGGGTACAGAGACTTGGTCTTCTTGAATACATACCCTGCAATAATCCCAAATATAAATGCGGCTATTATCTCTATCCCAAAAGTAGAATTATAGTCTGCGTGGAGAAGCCCAAACACAAAGGCGCTTAGCAAGATTCCTATTCTTGGAACGAGAAACCCTCTAAAAAGTATTTCTTCACAGAAGGGAGTCACAAATATAGCAAAAAGCAGGAACCATATTGGCGCTCCTTGAAGCACAACGCTCACATTCGTATTTATCTTTACTTTTGTAATGACGCTTAACAATCCTACTAAAATCTCAAGCGCAAAGATCGACAGGAAAATTCCCAATCCTATAAGAACCATTCCAAAAGAGAATGACTTTTTGGAAAGACCCAGCTCCTTTATAGAAGCGGAAAGGGACTTGTTTTTA
>JAVZOJ010000045.1:0-3951 GCA_038882355.1 Candidatus Micrarchaeaceae archaeon
CAGCTGCATCGAGCCCAAGGCCAGGCTCTCCACTACGATGGCAACGATGAACAGGTATGCCGATATGAGCAGTTCCGAATATATGCCAGCTGCGAATACCACTTCGAGGAGCACGCCAATGGCAAAAGCCCACATCCCCATGCTCCAGTAGAGCAGAGGCTTCGAGCGCCTGCGGGAATACCTACTTGTCATCACTACTGCCAAAGCAATAGCAAGGATTAATATAAGAATGGTTGAAAACTCAGCAAATGCTTGAGACGCTAGCACCCCAGCCATATCAGTATTTCGACGTAACCGTTTTTAAACTTTATACGCTGCAAGTTTTCTGGCGCTACATTATGCGTAGCATGCTGCCTTCCCTCTTCCTATGTATAGACATGGCATAACGCGTGTTATTCCAAGAGGTAACAATCCATGTATTTTCATTCCCTCTTGCAAACTTGTTGGAATACGTGATGTGACGGCCTTGTATTTGACGAGGTGATTATATGTAAATGTCAACCCCTATTATAAAATAAAGGAACGTGATTTTATCAAATTTATTGCTGTAGTAAGCACCAACATATTCTATGTAACTTTATTCATATTCCAATAATTAGAAGCCATATCTTCGTATTCTTGTGCAGTTCCGCAGCGGATTGTTGAGAACCTTAGCTTTTTGATCCCTTTTCTACTTGCTAATTGCTTAGAAGTCGCTTCCTTTAACCTCAAATCGTCCCTCAGGTTCTTCTTCCTCTCAATCTGCCTTTCTTGTTCTTCATGGTGTCAGCCGCTAGCGCCATGTCAATTATTTCCTTTCTGCCCTGTTCTGCTAGTTTAACGTATATTGGAAATAATTTCCCTTCATAGTTCTTGTATATTACCAATTCATTAAAACACGGTTTGCCGTTTTCAGTTGCGTTCTTAACATAGCGCTCTAAGAACTGCGACGGCAACGAAAACCCTCCTATTTTCCTTGCGCGTTCTTTATTGCTACTCTTCAACAGTATAAAATTCCCTTCCATAAGTTGCGGATAGGCCTCCATTACCTCGTATGTTGGTCTCCTTAACTGAGTATTCGAAAGAATATGCAACATCAAGGTATTATCAAGCATCCCAATATAGGAATTTGTAGCTTGTGTTATCGCCAACAGCTTCCCAAGAGCATAATTAAATTTCTTCTTCTTAGCATCCGCCCTTATGTTCTTAATTTCACTTAGAGATTTTGCTCTATTCAGCAAAGCCATATCATCATCAAGCATTTTCGCTGTTTTTATTTGCTTCAAAAGCCTCTCCAACGCCTTTTTTATCGTTCCAAATATAGGCGAATTCTCGTATGAAATAAAGTATATTCCATGTGCGTATAGCAATGCCTGCGGGTTTCTTCGGAAACCATTAGCAGAAAACATCACTGGCGCATAGTTGTATCTCGTCTCCTTGAACATTTCCGAATACTTCCACAACTTGCTTTTAGTGTTTATCCTAGGATACTGCGAGATGTCAGTATGTATGCCCAGAAACTCCCTTGCCTCAGCAATGCTTACTTTCTCTTTTTGATATTTTGCCTCTCCGATCAAAAGCATCGGGTATGTAAAAGGTATCGGCAGGCTGTATAGCCCTATGACATCCGCTCTGTAGGTGCCACCTCTGCCGTGCACACTACGGCCATTCTTTGAAATTTGCCTAATGCCTATGTCTTTGAGCTTGTCCCTATCCGTCTCGAAACCAGCCTTCTTTACCAGCTCCTCCACTGCAAGCTCATAAAGCCTTCCCCTTACTTTGTAGTATCTCGATTTTTTTCTCGCCATTTGAAAACTGCCCTTCGTTAGAATTAGTGCAAATAAATGTAAATTCAGATATAAATACACTAATCAAAATGTCGTTTATTGCAATATTCACTGTCCTTGGGCCGGCAGACCGATCCTAAGTTATCCTAAGAAACCCTTAGGTTTCCAGAGCAGCTTTTCAGCGAGATAGATAATACATTCTCCAATAGCAAAATAGAAGAGATTAAAGTACTTTCTGCTAAATTTAAAAAAAGCACGATAATACTTTCGCTGAGTCTTTTCTCCTATCTTCAACCACTAACGGCGCGTTGCATCTGCTTCAGCGAAGAGATTAGTAATGCAATAATAGCATCTGTTATGCAGTACACTACTGCAAAATATAGAAGTCCTATCATAGCATTTGAAAATGCCGTTGTAGTTGCTACTGGTGATGCATTGATTGAGATGGAAGTGAAGTAACTGATTGTAGTGAAGATGGTTTGGTAGTCAGGAAGGTTAGCCCAAATCACTAACCAATCAATGATTAAAGATATCGGTAATGAAAGAAGAGAGCCCATCCTTAATGAATTATTACTCACTTTTATCGACTCCCCCTAAGAATCTCTCACAATACATATCTAACTACGCACTAATCTTAACGCTTAAAGTTATCTCTGAGTGACTCTCTTATAGAATCTGCTATGATTTTAATGGTCTTGTGGCTTGTTCCCATGCGACCCCAATCAGAATCAACTTCCCATTGGCTCGAGTCCATACCGGTCACTTCCAAAACTTTAACAAAGGCCTTCTCTGTAACATTAACTATCGGGCCTACGTAGTTGTTGATCAGGGTTACTACATCAGGAAGAATACTGTGCATTACAAAAACTCCTGTCCTTCTGAAGAGCACATATTTAGTGTAGTTAGTGTAAGCCTCTGGACACTTTTCACGAATTGCCTTCCAATACATCTCCAGTATCTTAAGCAAATCCTCTTTAGGCATGCTCCTCATTACATCCGACTTCAAAACAGGGCTAAGAGAATCGGTAAATGCCTTCTGGTTTACAAATGTGCCTGCGTGAGGTTTTTCATTTGCTAGAAGGATCTTTCCGCTCCAGATTGCCGAAGTTTTGTTAAGCTCATCCGCTAGTTCTATCGCAGTTGGTACCCAGTCTATGTTGTGTATCATGGCAGTGGGTAATGGTTCTCTAGCTACTCCAGCGACTCCGCCTAATTTCTCATTCAACTTCAACAGGAACTCTTCTGTTAGCGCGGTATCTATCGATTTCTGCGTTTTGTTTATGACGTAGAATTGATATGCTTCCTGAAACTTAATTTCGTCCATTTCTTCAGCTCCCCAAAGCGCAGGGCAGATTATTATTACAGGAAACATCATATCTCTATTGTATTCTAATGGCGGACTACCTCTGCTTGCCTCAACTAGCTCTCGTAGTCCTTGAATTCTGTGCTGTCCATCAACTTGCCAAAATTTCTGCTTGTCTAATGTCAGTATTCCAAAGTTGTGCGTTTTGTCAAGAACCTTGAATATAGGCTTAGTGTCTCTGTAACTGAGTATAATAGCAGTCGGAGAAACTCCTCTGTCTCCTGTCATGAACTTCTTGAAGGCTCTTGCTCTTGCTTCGTTTATTCTCCTCTGATATCCTAGTTTAGTTCTAGCGTCAAAGACGTCGGCCTCTGTATTGTCCACTAACTCTTCTGCATTCATATAGGTCAGGTAAAAGACCTTCCCGTTCTGTCTCAGTTCAAATGCCGGAAATTTTTCTTCGCTCATTTTATCAAGTACCAATTTCTTGGTACCAATTTTATGGTACCTTATAATATAAAAAGCTTGCGGTTAACGGGTCAGAGCCAGGTCCTAACCATTACTTTTAAATAGCTTGAAGACATTAGCTTCATGTGTCAAAACCTCGAAACCTTCTTTCGTGGGATATATCTGCCTTAGCTAAAGCAATGAAAATCCCTGAGAGCGACGTTAGAGAGTACTTTACCGATGGCAGGAAAGTTTCTTTTGTTCTTGAAAGAAGATTGGCTTATGAGTTTTTCCATGGAATACCGGCTCAAACAGAAGAAGAGGATTACGATATAATTGATTCTTATGGCGATCATTGGGAAGTACGAAGTATTACGAGTGGAGGCGTCTATTTCTGCCCTAGCTATATGGTGGGCAGTGGTAGAAGTTTCGATG
>JAVZOJ010000046.1:0-3894 GCA_038882355.1 Candidatus Micrarchaeaceae archaeon
CATCCATTGTATAAGTTCCTCCAATCGGGAGAAGGGCAAGGTCTGCATCTATATCTCTCATCTCTTCAATAAAGTCTGTATCTCCTGCGTGGTATATCTTTTTCCCGTTTGCCTCTACAATATAACCAACCCATCCTTTTTCCTTAGGGTGGAACTTCATTCTCGAAGGGTTCGTGTTGTATGCAGGCAAAGCAGAGAAAGATATTCCGCGCTTTTTGTAAACCTTTCCAGGCTCTGCCTTTACGAATTCCTTTGGCTTTGCTCCTTCGACTTTTTCAGGGGCCACCAATATCGTGTCTTTTCCGACCACCTTTTTCAAGTCTTCTTCGCTTGTATGGTCAAAATGAGGGTGAGTCAATAATACAATGTCTGCCTCTCCCAACGGGCTCTTTACCCTAAAGGGGTCTATATACACCTTCTTTTCATTGGCTTCAATAAAGAAAGAAGCATGACCTAGCCACTTCAAGAATTCAAAGCCTTCCATAAATAAATAATTTAACACATTCCATAAATATGTTTCTATCTATTCAATAAATGTTTAAATAGTCTTGTAGGAAAATATTATTATGGAAAGCTATGAAGAAATAGAAAGGGTCGCAAAGATTGCAAGGATAAAGCTCTCTGAAGAGGAAAAGGAAAAGTTTGCAAAGCAAATACCTTCTATTCTTTCTTTATTTTCAAAAGTCTCAGAAGCAGACCCTAAAGAAGAGGCTTCGCTTCATCCAATTCCAATAAGCGGAAATGAAAGCTTAAGGGAGGACGAGCCGAAGAAGTTTGAATGGAACCCTCTCTCAAACGCAAAAGAGAAGGAGGGAAGGTATATAAAAGGTCCGCGCATCGTTTAGGTGGTTGAAATCAAGTCAATAGTCAAAGATTACCTGGAAAGGGCGAAGAGCGGAGAAGATATTGAGGAGATATTCGAGAAAGGAAAGGAAGAAGCTGAAGAGATAAAGGAAAGGTTTAATGCATACATCACCGTTTCAGAGCCGTCTGCAGAGAGAAAAGGAAAGCTTTATGGAGCTCTTATTGCCGTTAAGGACAACATCTGCACGAAGGGGATAAGGACTACTGCAGGCTCCAAGATTCTCGAAGATTATGTTCCAGAGTTTGACGCAACATGCGTAGAGAGGGTAAAGCAAGAAGGAGGCGCAGTTCTTGGAAAGACTGCAATGGATGAATTCGGCTTCGGCACCTTTTCTACAAACTGCGCATTTGGAATCCCGAAGAATCCGCTAGATGCCAATAGAAGCTGCGGGGGCAGCAGCGGAGGCGCTGCGTGCGCAGTCGCGGCAAGCAAGATGCCTGTAATCTCGATAGCAGAATCGACAGGAGGCAGCATTACTGCGCCTGCTGCATTTACAGGCACTGTGGGATTGACACCTACATATGGAAGGGTGTCAAGGTGGGGCCTTATTGACTATGCGAACTCTTTGGACAAAATAGGAGTGATAGGGAGAAGCACATATGACGTCGCCCTTCTTCTTTCAGTCATCGGAGGAAGGGACCCGAAGGACACCACTTCATCTACAGAGAAGGTTGATGAATATGAAAGGCTTGAAGAAAAGAGGCTAAAAGTGGGAATACCAAAGGAATACTTTGAAGTGGAGATGGAAAAGGGAGTAGAAGAAGGCGTTTGGAATGCAATCAAAAAGCTTGAGCGCGAAGGCGTGGAGTACAAGGAAATCTCCTTACCTTCTACTTCCCTTGCAATAGAGACCTATTATATCATTTCTATGTCTGAAGCCTCTACGAACCTGGCAAAGTATTGCGGACTAAGGTATGGGCTGCAAAAGAATATAGAAGGAAGCTCAAACGAGTACTTCTCAGAAGTGAGGTCTTTGGGGTTTGGGGAGGAAGCCAAAAGAAGAATCATACTGGGCACTTACATGAGGATGGCAGGGTATAGGGGCAAGTACTATGAGAAAGCGCTCAGGCTAAGAACAAGGATTATAAACGAGTTTAAGAACGCATTTGAAAATGTTGACATAATAGCGACGCCGTCTATGCCCATCCTTGCTCCGAGGTTTGAAGATATTGAAAAGCTGGCGCCAGAGGAGGTTTACTCTATGGACATAATGACAGTCTCTCCAAACCTTGCCGGCTTGCCCACGCTCTCAATTCCTTGCTCGAAGAGCAATTCGCTCCCTGTAGGCATACAGTTTATTGCAAAGCATTTCCACGAAAAGGATCTCTTAGACTTCGGCTATTTTGCAGAAGGCTTGTTCGGGTATGGTGGTTGAATGGAACCAAGGCCAGTCATAGGCTTAGAGCTTCATGTAAAGCTTGCTACTAGAACAAAGCTTTTTTGCTCCGATCCAAATTCTTATGAAGAGTCTGAGCCGAATACGAACGTATGCCCGATATGCATGGGCTTTCCGGGCTCCAAACCTTCTCTAAACAAGAGGGCTGTGGAGCTTGCCCTTATCGCCTGCCTTGCTCTCAACTGCAGCATAAACAAAAGGTTTGCGTTTGCAAGAAAGGTTTACTTTTACCCTGACCTTTCGAAAAATTTTCAAATAACGCAGTATGAGATACCCATAGGGAAAGACGGCTATATTGACGTTGAAGGGAGAAGGATAAGAATAAGGAGGGTTCAGATAGAGGAAGACCCTGCAAAGACAGAGCATGTGGGAGGCGACATTACATCTGCTCATTACATCCTTCTTGACTACAACAGGGCAGGCACCCCGCTCATAGAAATCGTCACTGAGCCAGATATAGCATCGCCTCAAGAAGCAAGGAAGGTCATCAACGTCATCGCATCGATGCTTGACCATATTGGAGTATTCGAATGGGAGAGAGAGGCGTCTCTCAGGGTTGACGCAAATGTATCGCTGGAAGGCGGAAATAGGGTAGAGGTGAAGAATATAACAGGCGCTTACAACGTAGAGAAAGCCCTCTCCTATGAGATTGCAAGACAGAAGGCGCTTGTCCAGGCAGGAAAGGCGGTGGAAAGGGAGACGCGCCATTTTGACGAATTGAGGAAGGCGACGATAGGCCTTAGGACAAAAGAGACTGAGGAGGATTATGGGTACATATTTGAGCCTGACCTCGCCTTTTTCGAAATAACTGAAGAAATGATAGAGAAGGCAAAGCCTGTATTGGAAGAGGTGCCTTCGAAGAAGATTGTGAGGCTTGCTGAAGAGTATGGGATAACGAAAGACCAGGCCGGAATGATTGTCTTCGAAGGGAAGCACCTGACAGAATTCTTTGAAGAATGCGCAAAAGAGTATGAGAACAAGGACAGGCTTGCAAAATGGGTTGTCGGGGACCTGCTTAAATGCCTTAATTGGAATGGGATAAAGATAAATGAATCAAAGGTGAGCAAAGAAGGGTTTTTAGAGCTTCTGAAGCTAATAGATAGTGGAGTGATAACAGAAAGGGCGGCAAAAGAGGTAATAAAGGAATACGTCCCGACTGGGAGAAGCCCTGAAGAGATTGTAAGGGAGAAGAAGTACGAAAAGATCGAAAGCGAGGAAGAAACAAGAAAAATCGTCGACGAGGTTATAAAAGAGAACATGAAGGCCTATGAAGACTACGCAAAAGGAAACAAAGAAGCCCTTGCATTCCTTATAGGAAAAGCCATAGAGAAAACAAACAATAGGGTTGATCCAAAATTGGTAAAGAAGCTTATTGAAGCCCGGGTAGCTCAGTAGGTAGAGCGACTGGCTGTTAACCAGTAGGTCGTCGGTTCGAGTCCGACCCTGGGCGCTGGAAGCCATTATGAGCAAGGCGCAAAATATAAAAGAGCGCCTTCTTAATATATTATGATTTCTATGGATGAAAGCAAGGTCATGCTAGCTATAAGAGTAAGAGGGAGAGCAGGAGTAAGGCAGGAAATCAAAGAAACCCTGAATAGGCTAAACCTGAAAAGGGTAAACAACCTTGTTCTGC
>JAVZOJ010000047.1:0-3752 GCA_038882355.1 Candidatus Micrarchaeaceae archaeon
CATCTTTGAGAGCAGATTATTGCGCCCAATTCCATTGCTTCTTTTTGATAGTCGTTTTGATTTCATGTATTAATTATTTACATAAAAGTTAAATTTTTTGAGTGCTATGTTTGTTAACTTATTGACATCTTCATTCTTGCGAAACGCCTTTGTTATTCGAAAATACTTCCTGTAAATGCCAAACTTCTCTGCTTCTCATATTAAACGCTAAACGCCGAATTTTTCTACAACCTTTGGCAATGCCTGTTTAATGAGAGCGGGCATGACGGGATTTGAACCCGTAACCATCAGCTCCGCAAGCTGCCGCGCTATCCAAGTTGCGCCACATGCCCTTAATTTTTATACCTTTCTAAACATATATAGGTAATGCGAGTTGGTTGAATGGAGTCTTTGCCAGGAAAGATATGCACCAGCTGTGGAAGGCTAAGCAATAAGTACGTGTCGTTTCTTTGCCCCAACTGTGGAGAAGAAGAAATTGTAAGATGCAGCATATGCAGGGAAAATTTCGTAAAGTACAAATGCTCAAAATGCTCTTTTGAGGGACCTTGATGGGAGATGTAGCCACGTTATTCAAGATTTACTTTGACCCTGAAAAAGAGGAGCGCGTTAAGGAAAAAATCAAGGAAGAGATTAATCCAAAAGACATTAAGCTTGAAGACGTTGCATTTGGAATAAAGGTCATGAAAGTTCTAGTAGTTCACAAAGACGAAGAAGGAAGCGCAAAATATGAAGAGAAGATTAGGGGCATAGAAGGGGTTAACGAAGTGGAGGTTGAAGAAGAGACATTGATTTAAGCTCTTCATTTATCTTTTTCATCCTCTTTTCAATATCTTTCCAATGCGATCCATGCCAGTATGCCTTTTTGCACTTTCTGCACCAATATACTTCCCCATCTACCCATTTCAAATCCTTTAATTCCTTTTTATCCTTCTTTTCCAGCTTTGAATTGCAGATGGGGCATACGCTTCCTGGGGAAAGCCTGCCTTGAACTCCCAGGAAAAGCAAAACTCTCGCTACTTCCTTTTCTAGGGGAGAATTGTTTACAATAAGGCATTTCACACCTCTCTTCTTTGCAATATTCGAGAGTTGAATGTCTGCCGTTAGCAGAATTGCCTTGTTTCTTTTGCAAATGGCGATTATGCTCTTGTCGCTTTTCCCTCTAGCATATTCTACACTCAGGCCTTCTATTCTAAGCCACCTTGTGAGCTTTCCAAGCATCTCATCTGCAATAATCTTCATGAAAATAATAGATTGTGGAAAGGATTTTAATCTTCTTTTGCATATTTTTGAATTAGATGATAAAATCTATAGAGCTCATTAACTGGAAGGCGCACGAAGATACAAAAATAAGCTTTGGCAACGGGGTAAACATACTCATAGGAAGCATGGGCGCAGGGAAAAGCTCTGTGATGGACGCGATCTCCTTTGCTCTTTTCGGAACTTTTCCGGCGCTAAAGAGCAGGAACATTACGCTTAATAGCATAATAAGGAGGCTCCCTTCCCAGAAAGAAAAGGCAATAGTGAGGCTAAGCTTTGAAGCAAACGGAAGCGAATATTTTGTAGAAAGAGAGATAGAAAAGGATGGGGCGCAGAAGGCGAAAATATTAAAAGATGGGTCTTATTTGCAGTCGCAAACAAAGAAGGTGAATGAAGAGATAGAAAAGATATTGGGAATAGACTATGACATGTTCTCAAGAGTTGTCTATTCAAACCAGAACGGCCTCGAATATTTCCTTAACATTTCTCCGAAAGAAAGAAAAGCAGAGATAGACTCTCTCATGGGGATAGACAAATTTTCTTTGGCAAGAGACAATCTCACTTCAATAATCAATGCTATACAGGACTTGATAAGAGAAGACACAAAAATAGCAGAAAGGCTAGACTTGGAAAAGGCAAAAAGAGAAAAAGAGGAAGAAGAAAAGGCAGTAGAATCAATAAAAAGGGAAATTGAAGAGGCAAGCAAAAGACTGGAAGAGTTGAACGCCAGGTTCTCTTCTTTGTCAAGAAAGATTGAAGAGGAAAGGAAACTGCTAAAGAAGAAAAGAGAGCTTGAAAACCGCAGCAAGTTGCTAGAAGGAGAAAAGGCAAGACTAGAAAAAGAGATTAAGGAAGGCTCAATGAAAGTGAATAAGAGCGCAGAAGAGCTTGAATTGGAAATAGGCAGGCACAATGAAAGACTTGATGAAATATCAAAGGCGAAGAAAGAGATTGAAGATGCCCTCTCAAAAAGCAGCGCAGAACTTGGCAAGGCAAAGGCGACAAAAGAGAGTGAGCTCTATGAAATATCAAAGATTGAAGAGATAGAAAAGAGAGATCCGATAGGAATGAAGAAGAGGCATGAAGAAGAAGGGAGAAAAGAAGAGGAAAGGCTTAATATGAGCAGGGAAAGCAGAAGCAGGGCAGAAGCAATGAAAGAAGAAAATGAGCGATTCCTTGAGGACCTAAGAAGGCATTTGGACAAATGCCCAATATGCGAAAGGGAAATAAGCACAGAACTTAGGGAAAGGATAGAAAAGTCAAAAGAAAGCGCAATAAATGAGCTCTCTAAAAAGATAGAGAAGCTGAAAAATGAGGAGAGAGATGCAGAAAAGAGAATTGAAGAGCTAAGAAAGAAGATAAAAGAAGAGGAGATTGAAATAGAAAAATTAAAGGAAAAAGAGCGCCATATGAGGCTTTTTGAAAGCGCAAGAAGCGAGATGGAAAAGCTTGAGAAGGAAGTAAATGAAATGAAGAGCAAGGTAGAAGCCATAAATAAGGAAGAAAAGGAGCAAAGCGAAAGTTTGGCTAGAAGCAAATCAGACCTTATCATTGCGAAAAGGATTGAAGAATGCAAGGCAAGGATAGAAGAGATAAAGGAAGAGAAAGAGGAAATAGAAAAAGAGATGGGAAGCATATCAGTAAGCGAAGATGAGATAGAAAAGGCGCAGGGAGAGGCTATAAAGATTAACCAAGACATAGGAAGCATGAAAGCCTCATTGGCAAGCAAGGAAAAAGAGCTGAAAGAAAGGGAAAAAAGAGTTGGAGAGATGGAGAAGAGCATCAAAGAAATTGAAGGAATATATGAAAAGGTGGAGAAAGCCAAAAAGCTGATTGAAGAATTGTATAAGTTTAGGGAAGCAGTGGAAGAAACACAAGTGGAATTGAGGAGCAAATTGATGGAGGAGGTAAATGAGACCATGAAGAGCATTTGGCCAGAGCTTTATCCTTACGGCGACTACTCAAGCGTCGAAATCTACACAGAAGACAACGATTATATCCTCTCCCTAAGGCTTGCAGAGAATGGCAAGCTTGAGCCGCTTGAATCAATCGCAAGCGGTGGGGAGAGAAGCACTGCATGCCTTGCAATGAGGATTGCATTTGCGCTTGTTATGGCGCCGAACCTCAAATGGCTTATACTCGACGAGCCCACGCACAACATAGACAGGAAAGGCCTCGAAAGGTTTGTAGACCTGATAAATGAAGTCCTTCCTAAGATTGTATCACAAGTCTTCATAATAACGCATGACGAGTATTTGAAAGAAGCCGCAAACGCAAGAATCTTCCTTTTGTCAAGAAATAAAGAGGCGAATGAAGGAACGATAGTGGAAGAGATAGATAATCACCATTATTAAACAATACACCAAACTCTCTTGCCACGCCAAGAACTTGTGCATAGAAAAGTGAAGATTTTCTAGTGAAAAGTACCAAACATTTCTGCGGCACATGTTATTTTCTAATTTTCTCTTCGACAGCATTTTTGATTTCATTTGAGA
>JAVZOJ010000048.1:0-3749 GCA_038882355.1 Candidatus Micrarchaeaceae archaeon
CTCGCCGGCGTCTCTGCCCTTCACTTTCAAGAATAATCTTCCGTCTTCTATCAAAGTCATGGTTTCACCTCGTGGCCTTCAGCTCTAAAGTGCTTTCGAAATCTGAAGGCTTTAAGCTAAATTCTTCTGGACTCTTAATCACTCCTTTGTTTCTTAGCACCTCTCTTGTCAAAAGATAGTATACAAGCGCAAGAGACCTTCTTCCTTTGTTGTTGCACGGAATCACCAAGTCCACATGCTTAATCCAATTATCTGTGTCTGAAAGGGCTATGGTGACAATGTTTGTCTTGCTTGCTTCTTTTATTGCCTGCCTTTCGTTCCTTGAGTCGCTTACAAGGATCACAGCGGGCTCAATGTAGTCTTCCCTGTTTGGATTTGTAAGCATGCCAGGCATAACCCTCCCCTTTACAATCTTTGCCCCTATTGACTCGGCAAACTTTGAAGCTGGGGTGAGAGTGTATATTCTAGATGCAGTAACCAGTATTTTGCTTGGATCATACCTTGCAAGCATCTTTGCAGCTATGCTAATCCTTTGGTCAATCTTGGGAAGGTCTAAAATATATAGACCTTCCTCCCTCACCTTGAATATAAATCTGTTCATTCCTGGTGTCTTTACTTTTGTGCCTATGTGCACTCCTGCATCAATGTACTGCTTTTGGTCTATCAACATGTTCATCTACCTCTGGGGTCGCCGAGATTCTCAACGTTTTTGAATTCCCGTGCATCTCGGGTCATGCGCTCCCTAAGCGCAGAGCCTAACCAGGCTAGCAGACGACCCCATTGTAAACACTTTATAATTAAACCTATTTAATGCTTACTGACGTGTATGATATATTATTTCTTCCATAAGGTCTACATGACTCAAAAGCATCCTTCTGCAGCAATACCTTTTAAAGCCAAGCTCATCAAGAACTTTGCTTGCAGGCTCATTGCCTTTATTTACCCTTCTGTCGAATTCTTCCCATTTATCTGCTATGACCTTACCGCATGAAAAGCATCTTACTGGTATCATCATATTATCACCTGTAAGAAGTTTGGAACCTTGCCCTTGCCTTTGGACCAAGGAACTTCTTTGGCTCTACCCTTCTTGGATCGTCAACGATAAGATACCTATCGTAATTTAAGTATACTTCTTTAAGCGCAGATGACTTTGTTGCTTCTACAAGCGCTTTTGCTATGGCGCTTCTCGCCGCCTGAGCTTGACCCATGATGCCCCCTCCTTTGACATTTACATAAATGTCATAATTCTTTGCCAAATTCCCTGCAATTGAGCTTATTCGAATTGGATCTTCAATAATGCTCCTTACATACCAAGGACTTACCTTATCGATTATAATTCTATTGATCCTTATCTTTCCTTTTCCTTCCTTCAAATAAGCCCTTGCTACTGCATTCTTCCTTCTAGACACAGCGATTGTAATTTTCTGCTTCTTTTGCTTTTTTGATGCGGCCTTCTGTGCTTTAGACGCAAATGCATTCTCAATTTCTTTGTTTAGATTTTCAACATTTCCTTGGTTTTCAGACATCTTTACACCTTATATCCAAGCAGGGAAGAAAGGTCCTTTATCTTAATCAGCCTCTCAGGGACAGAATCTCCGCCTTTTATCCCTTCTATCTCTTTAAGTTCTTTTGCTTTTATATCTTGTGGATACTTTGCATAAACCCTCAGTCTCTTGAAAGCCTCCCTTCCTTTTGCTTTCTTTCTTGGAAGCATGCCTCTGATAGCTCTCTTTACAAGAAGCTCTGGCTTTCTCGACCAATACGGAGAATGCTCAGGATTTGCTTTGTCTTTAAACTCTATTCTCTTCTTGTACTTCTCTGCTATGCTTCTTTTATGGCCACTTATCAATATTTCTTCAGCATTTACTACATATACGCTGTTTCCATTTAACAGTTCTTTGGCTACCTTTGTTGCAATTCTTCCAAGTATTTTTCCTTTTCCGTCAACTAAAAGCTCCATTCAAATCATTATTCTCGCTTTCTTCTTTACAGCTTCTTCCAAGCCTATTATAGAGCACTTGTTTGATTCAAGCGCAGCTTTTGCTCCATTACTATATTTTATGGCACATATATTAAATCGTTTGCTTATTTTTCCTTTCCCTATTACTTTGCCAGGAACCAATATGGTGTCTCCTTCTTTTGCAAACTTTTCTAATTTTCTTATCGTCACTTCTATCTTTTTCCTTTTATTTATCAGACTTAAAACATACTTTTCATAACTTCCTCTTGAGCTTCTGAGATACTCTTCAGCGCGGGTATATGAAAAGTCCTCTTTCATAAAAGCACCTGGCAGAGAGTAGCGCCTATAAATTTGTATAAATTTGCAATATAATAACTGTATAAATAGATTTTTAAATTCTATCATGAAAGGTTGGATTTGAAAAGGCAACGTGAGATCGATGAGTGCAGATGAAAAGGAGATAAAGAATGTTGCAGTGATGGGCTCGACTGGCTTTGTAGGTTATAATACTGCAAAAGAATTGGTTGAGCATGGATTGAGAGTGCGCGCGCTAGTAAGGAAAGGGGCAGAGCCTAAAAAGATATCTAAGCTTTCCAGATTAGGGGTTGAAATTATAGAAGTAAATTACAGCAGGGTAGAAGAGATTGAAGAGGCTTTAAGAGGATGCGAAGCAGCATACAACTTTATAGGGTCTAGCTATCAATCAGTCAAGGAAAATGTGTATGAATCAAATACTCAGATGGCTATCAATACAGTGAATGCTTCCAAAGGCGCAAATGTGAAACTCTATATATATAACAGCGGATTGGGTGTAAATCCGCAGACGACCCAATCGTATTTTATAAGCAAATTAAGAGCTGAAAGGATAATAAGGAAAAGCGGATTGAGATACATCATATTTAGGCCTTCATACATTATTGGATACAATGATGAATTCTCCGAATACATATTAAAGAATGCTTCAGAGGGGAAGCCAATACCAATATATGGATCAGGCAAGTATAGGATACAGCCAGTCTATATAGGCGATGTGGTGAAAATATATGCCCTTTGCATTAGCTTAAGAAACAACTGGATGAAGACTTACGATCTTGTTGGTGAAGAGATTGTCTGCTTCTCAGATTATGTTGAGATGCTTGCAAGGTCTTTAACAAACAAAAACCCTCTTCTTACTTACGTTGAACTGGAGCAGGCTTATAGAGATGCGATGAGGCAAGAGTCGAGGCGCAGGCATAATAGATATCTGAGCGTCGATGAGCTCGACGTTCTTATAAGCGACTTCGTTTCATCACCTTTAAGGGTAAAAAAGGATTTTGGAATAAAGATGACACCGCTAAGGCAGGCTATTAAGGAAATAGTGCGTGCTTATTTGGAAAGTAAAAAATAAGGAAGGAAGTTATAGAGTCGTCATTTGCGCTTTGCATGACCTGCTGCAGAGCCATTTCTGCATACCGATTGCGACAAGCAAACTATAAAGCTTCCTTTGACGAGGGCCATTCAGGAAGGCAAACTAAACTGCTTGACAAGAAGCTACTTTATGCGGGGGGTGAGATTTGAACTCACGCAAGCTCTTAAGCTACAGGAGTTCTGAAGCATTTCCTCAGTCCTGCGCGTTTGGCCATGCTCCGCCACCCCCGCATTCATCCTAAAGCCTTATCTATTTCTTTAAGCACTTCTTTCAGCTCTTTTATTGCGGCGATTACCACATCTTTTGCAGGCATTTGCCCGAATGTCTCAACATAAATTTCGTATTCGCCTTTTCCTTTCTCCTTATAAATAGAGTATGCGG
>JAVZOJ010000049.1:0-3509 GCA_038882355.1 Candidatus Micrarchaeaceae archaeon
GGACATCCATGGTAACAATGAACCAGTCATCGCTCTCCCCGCTGGTATTGAGATATCCGTTCTGCTTCAGGTTTTCCTTTTCTTCTTCCAGGAGGTCTTTCCACTGCTTCAGCACGTACTTCGTCATTTCTCAGCCTGTTCCTTCCCTTCTTCCCTGATCTCGATCACTATCACGATTTTGCCACCGAAGAGCATGGTATTCTCAAGCGATGACCTGTCAACCTTCAGTTTCCCTGCCAGCTTGCAGTGGCATTCAGGGCATTCAAAGTGGAGAGTGAAGTCATCGTTGCGCCACTGCTCTTTGCTCACGGTTATCATCTTTCCGCAATGAGGGCAGACGTCCTTGATGTCCGTCAGTTTGGCATAGAACTTCTCAAGTTCCTTTCTTGCCTTGTTTTCCATCCCTGCCACGTATTTATCGTTCAGGAACTCTTTCTGCACGTTGCGGTCTATAAGGGGCATACATGATCACTCCATTCGTATATAGCAATGTTTTGTCGAACTCCAGCTTGGCGGGCGGGTTCGGATCCTTGTGCTCGTGGAGGTATTTCCCAACGTACTCCGTCTGGGAAATCTTTTCCTTTTCCTCCTTTGGAAGTGCGTTCCATTCGGCGCTCGCCTTTTCCATCTGGTTCCACACCCTTATCCTTGCCTCTGTCCTTATGGAAACCCTGCGCCTCGTAACGATCCTTCCAGATCTCGTTTTCTCTACCCATATCGTGCCTACGAACTCCCCCCCGCTCATTGCGACTACCTTGAACGGCGGATCCTGCTTTTTAAGTAGCATATCGATGTAATCCCTGAGTGGCCCGTCCCGTTCCATGACATATCCGAAAGATTTCAGCTTGCTACTCATATAACATCACAGTAAATTCCTTCCTATTCCGTCCAGGAGCCTGAGCAGTGCGGCTTCGCTGTTCCTGAGCTTGACCGTGTCTTTGTACCTGTTCCATTTCTGGTATGTTTCTTCCTCGCAGGGTATGCTAATAACGTGGGCTGTTTTCCGTTTCAGTTCGTCTGGTAACTTCCTTCTTCCCCTCGGTATCTTTATCTTCATATCCATTCCTTCACCCATTGCTTTCACCTACCATCTTATCAACGGCAGTGCTCCACTCCTTGTTGTGGTTATAGAGGTATGCGAACTGCCCCTTCGTGATCACCTTCCCGTCATCGCTTGCCATGAGCGTATCAGGTGCTTTGGTTCCGTCCTTGTTCTTCTGCCCTTTTATCAGCACGAGCTGTATTTTTTTCCCGTTCACGATTGCGTCAGTGAATGTGATCTTGTCTTTTATAAACTCTTCTACAGATTTGTGGAGCGTTTCCTCTGGCAGTTCAGTATTCAGTTCAACATCCAGTACCGTTTCCTGCTGTTGCTGCGGAGCTTCAGGTTTACTGGTGGGGGGTGGCGTACCCCCTTCAGATTTTTTTGGTTTCGCTGGCGTATTCTGCCCAGGTACTATCTGGACTGACTTCTGTTGCTGTATATTCATGATATCTTGAATTGTCCCTACTATCGGCTCTATGAGCGTTTTCCCCTCGTTCAGTATGTCCTTGATCGTTAGGGGTTTTTCAGATTCGATTCTTCCCCCCAGTACCTCTACTATTTCCTTGAGCTTCTGGTCGTCAGATTTTTTCTGCTTCACTATTTCATAAAGCATGTCGAGGGCGTTCCCCTTTTCTACCTGATCTGGCGTGAGCTGGACATTCCCACGTTTCCTTATTTCATCGAGGCCAGCTTTCAGGCTCTCAATCTCTTCTGTCAGCTTGCGGAATTCGCTAGATTCTTCCTTAGGGAGAAAAACATCCCTGACCTGGTTGAATGTGTTTCCCATCTCTACGAGCTGGCCTACGGCGTTCTTGAACTGCGATGATAGGCTGGGAGTGTTCTCCTTCTCTATAGGCTGCAATTCCCTCGGCTGCTCAGGCTGTGCCTGCGGGGGATTCAGCACTGCTATCACTGCCTCAAGCGTCTTCTTCTGCGTTTCCATAGAATCTTTTACCAGCGATATCATCAGTTCTAACATGGAAGTATTTTCCTTCGGCGCTGGCTTGGTGAATTCATCACTTAGCGACTGATACACCCTGAGCTTTAGGGCCTTCGACACTGCTCTAAAGACATCGTCCAAATACTTGTCATCGTCTATATCCAGTTCTGTCATCTTCTTCTTCAGCTCGTTCAGGGGATCCAGGGGTTTTTCTGTTTTTTCTACCTGCTTCGCTTCCTTCTGCCTGGGCTCAGCAGGGGCAAATCCCTTTCCGCTATCATTCTCTTCATCACTCATTGCTCTTTTCCTCCTTCTCTTTTATCCTCCTTTCTATCCCTATCATTGCTTCCTCCATTCTCCTATCGCTGATTGTTTCCAGGATCTCGGCCAGTACTTTAGACTTCGATTTCACATCTCTGGCTGCATCAAGGGCTATCAAAGCGAGTCTGTTCCAGTGGATATATAAATCTTCGGCTATCTCCTCTGCTTCTACCTGTTTCCTTGCTGCTTCCGATATGATCCTCTCGTATCCCTTCGTCTTGTCGTCCATCAAAAAGAAATTTTCGATTGCTCCCTTTATCCTGTTCAGTACTTCCCTGTCCGTTGCTTCCTCTATCGTTTCGTTTCCCTGCCTCTTTATTTCTACTTTCAGGTTCGCAAGGAACTGTATGATCTGGGTTCTGTACTCCTTCCAGTATGAATACAGGGTTCTGCTTATCCTCAAGACCCTGTCAACTTCGTAGGCGCTTGCTGTCCTGAGGTAATCCCTGTTCTCCCTATCGATTACCTGGGCCACTTCCCTGTCCTGCGGGTTCATTGTATCGTATTTCTTTTTCTGTGCGTTTTTTGTTCTCTCGTTCTCAAGTTCATCACGTACTTTCCTGAGTTCTGTCTCTTTTGCCTTCAGTTCATTCTTCAGGCTTTCGACATACGCATTCGTATTTGTCCCTGGTTCTTCTTCTTGCAGTGGTGGCATTTCTTCCTGCGGTGCATTCGCTAAAGGATTTGGAGAAGCCAGGTGAAGGTAGCCTCTGTTTTTCAGTTCCTCCAATATGCTCCTGCCAAACATCCAGTACTGCTCCCTGGTGGGCTGCATGATCCTCTCGTACCCTATCCTGTTCATCATTTCGCTGTTCTTCCTCGCTTCGTTCCACAGGATAGCAACGATCTTATTTTGCATGCTCTGATCGGTTACGTTCGTAATATCGTATCCTTTCAGGGCTAACCATGATTCTGGGTGATCCCTTATATCGTCCAAAATTTTTTTCGCTATGTCCTTGGCTGTCTCCTGGTTAAAATCCATTGTATAATGGAATAATTATGAATATTTAATAACTTTTAAAAAAAAGTGCTATAAAAATATTACAATATTATTACAGTATTAGGATTTTCCCGCTTCTATCCTTCTCTCCTTCTGAATCTTATATCTAAGCCTGTAATACTGAAGCATTTTTTCGTGATGCCTCCAGTAATAGCTACGTGCTCGTTCTGGGTGTTCCCTTGCCCATTTCCTGTTTTTCTCCC
>JAVZOJ010000050.1:0-3386 GCA_038882355.1 Candidatus Micrarchaeaceae archaeon
AACAAGGTATCCGTAGGGGAACCTGCGGATAGATCACCTCATTAGATTTGTGTGCACGGGGCATTGCAAAGCTCCTCAAGGATTTGCACGGGGCATTGCAAAGCTCCTCAAGGATTTTATCATATTGCTAATTGAAAAATACAATTTCTTTGCATGCGTAACTTTGGCTATTTGGCTATTGAAGCTTCTTGGCTTCGATCCTTGTTGCGTTGCTTCCCATGCAAGCGCTTGCTACGTTTGCGCACGGAAGCGTGTTTGCTTATTCTTGCCGCGCAAATAAAAAGGTTTAAATATGAGAAAAAGCATAAACATATATAGGTGATGGTGGGGATGGGAAGCAGGAAAGCTCAATCTTCAATAGAATATTTGTTTGTATTCTCTTTTTCGCTGGCAATCATTGCCATTGTAGGTTCTCTCCTTATAAACTCTGCTTCTTCCATTGCTCCAAGCATTTGCAACTTCGACCAATACATGTATTGCGCAGACGCAGAGCTTGTGACAAATTCAACTTCTTCAGTCTTCGTTATATTGGGCTCCAATATGTATGAATATCCCTTTTCTTCCCTTTCCTTGTCATTGGCTTCTGGATCGTACTTCGGTTCTTCGTCCTGTTTTCCAAAAAATGTGGAGCCTGGCGGCGACTTTGTATGCATAGTAAAGCTCAATAAGCAGGTCCCTATAGGCGCATACTTTTCAGGAAAGCTAAACATGCATGCAAAGGCATGCACGCTCTTTTCGTGTGGCATAGCAGGAGAGAACTTTGCAGGAACATTTGGCGGAAAGGCAAGACCTTTCTCAAATCCCTTATATTATCTCCAAATAGTTCCTTTGAAGAACTCTAATGCATTTAAGGTTTCACTCTACCTGTTCGGGCAAAGCGTGAATATAGACAACGCCAATGTAACGTCTTCAGGCGCAAATGTTTCCAGGTACCAGCCTCTATATCAGTACGGAGACTTCTTCAAGGTCTTGGGAAATGCGAGCAACAACACATATTCATTAAAGGCCACATGGGGAAATTTAACATCAAATTACTCGATATCTTTGAAGCAAAACCCCCAGTCGAGTAGCATATACTGCTTCAACGAATCTGAATTTTTCGAAGATCTGTTGATGCAGGTCCTCATTGCAAAAGCAACAAAATACCCACCAGGAACTTCTTTCCTTACATGCCCTGTCATAGGAAGCGAAGTCTACTGTGCAAGCAATGTGACTTCATATTATTCAAATTTATCCCTTGCAGAAAAGGGCTCTTGGCTTAAAACCACCCCATTCCCTGCGAGCGCCGGCGCATTGTATGCGTGCATAAGCTATTACTCATATGTCGTATGTGCAAGCAATTCTGGGTTTTACTATTCAAATGCAAGCCTATTTGGATTAGGTCCATGGACTTACTTGAACGGCACAGAATATCTCAGTTCCAGCGAATGCTAGAACAAAATGTCATTGATGAACTTCCATGGACTGCTTTTCCAACTTGATATCAGTTTTTCTCTCCTTTTCATTTCATTGGCTGCATCGATAGCGCTCAGCGCCCTTTGAAGTGCAAGCCTGTGGATTGCCTTCGTACTTTGAAGCTTTTCTATCTTCTTTACTTTAACGATGTCTCCTTCTATCTCTTCCCCTTCATACGCCTCTCCCTTGCTCAGCCAGTTGAATTCGAGCAGCAATGTGCCTTTTTCGCTTAATTCAAGCGCATAGTCTATGTTGGGTATGAACCTCTTCGAGATCTTGCCCAAAGAGAGCACAAACTCATCCAAAGATGTTCCCTCTATTCCAAGGATTACTCTTTTTCCTTCAATTCTCAAAGCGCTCGCTATCCCGTTGCTCCTTTTCTTTGCAACGACTGTTCTTACTTCCTTTAGCAGCTCTTCGTTTATTCCCCTTCCCTTTTCAAGGATTATGCACTTATAATGGTTTGTCGGGTTTATAGGGCAAAGGGCAAGGATCTCTTCGTCTTTGTATGTCAGCTCTACGAATGCAGAGAGCAAAGTCTCCACCAATGGCCCTTGGGAAATAACCGAAATGCTACATGATGTTTCTAAAGCTATTGACAAGAATGCAGCTAGCTCTGGAGAAACTATCTTTTTCCCAATCAAGAATTCCAAAGGGCTTCGTATTCTTTTGCGAATGAAGATTTCTCCATTGTGCGCTTCAGCAACAATTTCTCTTTCTTCAGCGTTCCAAAATGCCTCATTTTTTAGCCTTTTTAATTCCTCCTCTTCCAGCTTTCCACAGATCGAAAAAGCGCTGTTCGATAAAGCAAAGACGTTTCCTTTTTTGTCTATGGAAACCTCTTCTACACCCTCTTCTTCTGCGAGCTCTACTATTTGGCTTGCTTGCAGTTCGTTTTGCCTGCTCTCATGGCTTCCCAAAAGGGGTGAGCACCCTGCCGCTGACTTTAGTCTTAATACCTTTTTATATATTATCTTACTTAAATCCTTTACCATGTACTTTGCCATTAATACTTTTACTTAAATAAAAATTTAAACCTTTATTATAAAGGATGAAATTTTAATAAAAGGCTATTCCATCAACTTTATAAAATTTAGTATGAAAACTAATCTAGTGTGGGAAATGAAAGCAAAGGCTAGAGATGAGATTACTGCGATAAGAAAGCTTATGAGCAAGCCCAACTATGCGATCTTGAAGCTTTTGGCTATGAAGTCTCCAAGGCAGACAAAGGAAATATATGCGGAATTAAGCAAAAGCTTTACAAGAAAGACGCTTATCCTTGCTTTAAGGTATTTGTCATTGCAGGCAAACGCGATAAGGCCTACGCATATAAGAACAGAAAAGGGATATGACCTTGGGTATGCGATAAATCCAAAAGTAAAAGAGGCATTAAAGAAGATTGAGGAAGCGGAGAAGATTATTGAGTCTGATATGAAATAAATAACTTGCTCTTCAAATTATATATTGATGAAGAAGCCCGCCATTGAGTCTTTATATAAGAAGATAGGGGATAGAGTAGAATGCGATGCCTGCCATAGGAGGTGCAAGATTCCAAATGGCGGCAGAGGATTTTGCTTTGTTAGGGAAAACCTTAATGGAACGCTCTATCTTTCAAACTATGGCCTTCTAGAAGCGCTTCAGCTTGATCCCATAGAGAAAAAGCCATTCAACCATTTTATGCCGGGAACTTATGTGCTTGGAATAGGAACCTCATCATGCAATTGGGGCTGCCTATTTTGCCAGAACCACAACATATCAAAGGAAAAAGATATAAAGGGTGATTACTTCGAACCTCAGGAGATTGTCGATCTTGCAATAAGGCATGGGGCAAAGAGCATTGCATATACCTACAACGAGCCAACGATATTTATAGAATATGCGCTGGACGTAGCAAAGGCCGCACATAAAAGGGGGATTAAGAATCTGTTTGT
>JAVZOJ010000051.1:0-3323 GCA_038882355.1 Candidatus Micrarchaeaceae archaeon
CCGCCGGGTTAAAGGAGCGATAATATCTCTCCTTTTGCAGCATTTAATGCGTTCGTTCCTTCATTCTTTGCAGGGCCATATGCGCCTGCGGCGCAAGAGTGACCGCCACCTGTCCCGCTTATTATTTGACCTATCTTCTGCATGATCTTGCCCAAATGAATCGAAAGTTGTTTGTCTAAGGGAGACCTTAACCTCGCAGACAAAGAAACTTCCTCGTTTCCAAGATGCATGAAAAGGGCAGCGTCGGCGCCGAACTTGATACATGCCTCTGCAACAATGTTCGCATGAAGTCTGGAGATTCCAGTAATGAACAAATGCCCGTTTTTCATTATCTTTTCTGCGGCACATATGTCTTGGAAAAGAAGGTACCTATTTTCTACTGGTATTGATTCTCCCATCTCGTTGGTTATCTCTGAAAAGGAGATTCCTGAGGTTTTAAGGAGTTCTGATATCTGCATGAACGTCAAAGACGTGGAATTCTGAAAATCTGCAGAGTCTGCAAATATGCCATTTAGGAGCATTATCGCTATTTCTTTCTTTATCAAGACCCCTGCTTTCTTCAGCAACTCATAAATAATGCTCGAGGTGGAATTAAACTCCTCTGAGTTGAAAATAGTGCCTTTGTTTTCTTCTTTGTGCCTTGCGTGGTGGTCAATGAACAGAATTCTTCCTTCGAAAGATTCCAATTCTCTTTTCGCGTTTCCCATCACCTCTAATGTATTTGCATCGAGTATTATCACGCTTTCTAGTCCTTTCGAAGAAAATGGCTTTATCTTTTCGCTTATCCCTAATCTTTCTAACATCCTTTTGGCATTATTTGTTATAAAGTCAGGAGTCATTATCTCTGAATTAGGGAAGAGCTCGCTTATTCCAAAAGCAGAAGCGACACTGTCTCTGTCTCCTATGGAATGAAATGTTATTCCTGCCTTCCCTCTTCTGAGGGCATTGATCTTGTTTAAGAGCTCGTCTAGGCTTTTTAATTCTTCCATGCTCATTTCTGTCTGTATTTTGAGAGCTCTGCCTCTAACTTCTTTTCCCTTTCTTTTGTTTCGTTGAGCTGGCTTGTTAAAGAGCTTATCTTTGTCTCTATGAGCTCATACCTTTCCTTTATGTCATTTAAGGCCTGCTCTTTTGTTGTTTCAACGAGAACGCCTCCTACGCTCGAGTAGATTCTTCCTTCTGACTTTTCTATTTCTTCTTTTGCCCTTTCAATTTCATATTTCTGCACCTTAAACTGCGCTATTTGATACTGGAGCGCCTCTATTTTTTCAGCCAACTCTGTATATTCCTTTGCCAACGCTTCTATGTCTTTTTCCTCCATAAATCTCAAATAAATAAAAGGATTAAAGTATAATAAATATTAAGGGTTTTTAATTGAATGCTTCAAAGATTGTTGATAAGGAGATAAGGCTCAGATATGTAAGAATAGATAAAGATACATTAGAGACGAGAAGGTCTTCAATTAGGTGGCTTGCTTTGACTATAGGGATTATAAATCCAGGCGAAACAAGGCAGAGCGTGCTCTCTGTAATAGATGCCATACTAGAGTTTCAGTTTGTAAGGAAGACAAAGCCTACTGCGAAGGAATTATTCGAATTTATAAATAAAAGCCCCATATGGGGTAAGATCAACGAGAAGACGTTGAGGTATCATCTTACGCGTCTAAAAAAGAAAGGCTTGCTGGAAAACAAAGAAGGCAGGTTTTACCTGTTTGTCCCTGAAAACTATGACATTTATAGCTATGAGTCTTGGGCTAATTCCCTATTCGAAAGAGAAAAAAGAGAAATAGCAGAAAGGATATCGAGCGTAATAAGAGCCATTGAAAACCAATCAAAAATAAGGTGATGCGCTGAGAAAAGAATATTTTGTTTGGATCGGAATATTTGCCCTTGCTGTGGTAGCAGGGCTTATATTCAGGCTTTACTACAAACCTTCGTTTAACGCGTTTGTCTCTCTCAATTCAACTAATATTACTGTTTATCCTTTTCAAAAAGTAAGCATTGAAATATATGTCAAGAACGCCGGAATAAAAATGGAAAACATGCCTTTAGGAGTATTTGTCAACAAAAACCTTTCGGAGAACTATTTGGTTACTGTCCCTTCTGGGAAGGAGGCATCTCTTGTTTACAACTTCACGCCAAGTGCTCCAGGAACCTATCAGATATTGGCAATGCTTGACCCTGCCGGCCTCTACTCCTTTTACTTGTCATCGAACACAAAGGCGGTTGCAACAGTAAAGGTGTTGAATTCTGCAAGCCAAGCGCCATTTATATTCTTGCCGAGCAATTACTACTATTTGTCATACGCAAATGAGTCTTCATTTGGGGCCGAGTTGAGCAATTACCTTTATTCGCAATATGGAATAAGCCTATTCAGATATTCAAACATTCCTACGCTTGTCAATTTCCTGAATCCTCTATTCAACTTAACATATGGCTACATACAAAACCTTTCTTATGCGTATGCCTCATATCTTAAAGGCAACATTTCATCAATATGGATCAAAGGGTATCTCTCTCCGAATCTTTTTATAGTAGGTGCAGACGCGCTAAGGCTAACCCATTATAACAGCACTACAAAGATTGGGAACGTAACCATAATAGAGTTAAGCAACGACTCGCAAGCGTGCGTTTTCTATTACCAAGGATGGGTTGCAATTTTAGGGACTTACAATTATTCTTGCGTTTCGGTGTTGAGCAATGAGACTCCTTTTGAACTCAACAGAACATTTAATTTGAGCAGCAGGCTAGGAGAATATTACTCAGTTTTAAAAAGAGGAGAGGCGCTTATTCATTATTACGGAATACTGAATGCATCTAATCAATCCATATACTACTTGTTTGCATCGGATAATAATTCCATTTCTCCACACGTGTGCTTTGGAGTCATAACAAATATAAAGAATGAAAGTTATTGTAGCGAATACATACTTGGATACCAAGGCATATCTTCCCTAAAAAGAGGATTTGGGCTCGTAAGGACGACGGCACTTGTAAATGAATACAACATTTCTGTGTTTTCTCTTATAAATAACTCCCTTGCCCTTACTCAAATTCCAAACAATATAGGGATTATCAATTTGACTAAGATAAAAGGCGTTTATGTAAGGTTTGTATCTGGAATAAAGAACACCTGCTTTATTGGAGGATTTGTCTGCTATAATGCAACAGTCTTTAATTCAAATGCAAGCTTCTCCATAGAAAACGTTAACTTTTCTTCCGTAAAGGTAAATTCAATAGGCTGCTACATTTCTCAGCCATTTACTAAGAAAACCTTAAACACCACAATTTACAAAAATTCATCTGCGTCTTTCTCAGTTCCTT
>JAVZOJ010000052.1:0-3307 GCA_038882355.1 Candidatus Micrarchaeaceae archaeon
GACCCATTCCTTGAGTTTACTGTCATTTCATTGAGTATTTCTGTATCGAGCGCATTAGGCCTGTAGAATTCATTTACCTTGTCTTCAATCTCTAATTGCACTCTCTTCTTGTTCCTCCTTCTTGGCTGCTCATATTCCCCATTCTGGCTTACCCTCCCTATATATACTATTCTCTTCTTTCCTTGTTCATTCGTCGTTGCCATATATGTAAAGAGCTTGTATAAATTTCCTGACTTTATCGCATATATCTTTCCATATATCTTCTCTAATTCCATTACTTTTTCGTATGCCTTTTCAGGCAAATTATATCTTTCCATTTCCCCCCTTAATAGCATAAATGATTGCTCTGATATAAAAACCTTGCGTTTGCATGCACTTATTGCATGTTTCGTGGCAGATTGTATTTTCTATCCGCTTGACAAACCTGTGCAGATACGAAAATAAATGATTAAGGACTGCCCTCTTTTTCCAGTAAGAAATCAACTACATACTCTGACTCTTTTGCAGAATATGGCCTTACTTTCCTTATGAGCTCAAGCTTCACTTTGCCGAACTTCTCTATCTTCTTCCTCAACATGTCAAAATAATCCCTTTCTTTTCCTATTTCTGAAAAGAAGTAATAATGAAACTTGCACTTTTGCTTCGCTGCTTTTATTGCATAGTCAATAAACTCATATGCACCTTTTGGATGGGGCATTATTATCCTGTCTGCCCAACTTTTCCTTTTTTCCACTTCCTTAGCGTCGCATTTCCATATTTCTATGCTCACTTTATTAATCGCCGCATTCTTTTCCATGTATTTGCATGCTTCTTTGTTTATCTCTATTGCCAAAACATTTGCTCCTTTCTTAGCTATTTCTATCGGGAAAAAACCAGCCCCTGCGAACATCACAACGACATTTTCGCGCTTCTTTATTTGTGCTGCTACCCTGCTCCTTTCGAAGGCAAACCTTGGGGAAAAGAAGAACTTTCTCAAATTGACTACAAACCTGCATCCGTTTTCTGCATATATCGTTTCGTATTTTCTTTTTCCATATACATACTCAAAATCCCTCTTTCTATATATTCCTTTTACAGGGCCTGCTTTCCTTACAACAGTTGCTATTCTCTTGTTGCTCCTCATAAGGGCCTTCGCAAAGCTTTTAGAATATTTTTTATCAACGTCAATTATCGCTATGTCTCCAACAATATCAAAACTCTTTGAATCGATATGCCTTTCCTTTCCCTTCATCTCTTCATGCAAAATTTCGTTAAAATCCTTTTTAATTTTGCCTTCGCCTTTCATCTTCACTATTTCATATCCCTTTAAGGGCTCCTTGTCAATGCGAAATAAAGGAAAGTATATAAATGAGTTCTTCCTTATCACATTATATCCTTTTGCTAATAGCCCTTTCCTTTTAAGCTCTTTTCTTATCTTTTCTGCCATGTTTTTAGGAGCTTTAATGTAAAGCATAAAAATAATAATATGTTAAAAAATAAAGAAGATGATGCCAATGTCGCAATACTTCATTGTGAGAGTCACTTCAAGCCAGGAGAAGATAAGCGCAGACATACTTGAGAACAAAGCATTGATGATGAACGAGAAAGTCTATTCAATAATAGTCTCTGATGAGATGAAAGGCTACATTGTTGTTGAATGTGAAGATGCTGTTGTTTGCAAGAATCTTATAAGTAACGAACCGCATGTGAAAGGAATGATCAGCAAGCCGCTGACAGAAGAAGAAGTCGAAAGACTGTTTGCAAAGAAGAAGGAAGAGCAGAGAGTAGATGTTGGCGATTTGGTAGAGTTCCTTTCAGGACCATTTAAAGGTTATAAAGCAAAGGTAATAAAGGTAGACCCAAAAAAAGATGAAATGACTGTGGAGATCGTAGATGTTGCAGTTTCAATACCTCTTAAGACGAAAATGGAAAATGCAAGAATCGTTGAAAAAGGGAAAAGGTGAATCATATGGCTGAAATACTAATAAATGCGCTGGTAGAAGGTGGAAAAGCTAGTGGTGGACCACCATTAGGCCCTGCCCTTGGGCCCACAGGAGCAAACGTAGGTGCAGTTATAGCAGAGATAAATCAAAAGACGAAAGAGTTTGAAGGGATAAGGGTTCCAGTAAAGATTTACATCGATACATCTACAAAGAAATTCAGAGTAGAAGTAGGGAGCCCTTCAACAAGCTCTATGATAATGAAGGAGCTAAAAATACAAAAGGGCGCAAAAGACAAAACTGAAGAAGTAGGAAACATAGACCTGGAAAAAGTTATAAAAATTGCAAAATCAAAGGGCAATATGCTTGGAAAAGACCTAAAAAGCAGAGTAAAGCAAGTGTTGGGTACATGCAAGAGCATGAATATAAAGTGCGAAGGGATGGATCCGAAAGAGGTTATAAAAAAGATAGACGCTGGGGAGATAAAGATCGAGTGAAGATTAGGGAAATATATAAGAGGCTTAAAGGCGCATATGGTTTCTTAAATTGGTGGCCTGGAGAAACAAAAGATGAGATACTTATTGGCGCAATATTAACTCAAAGGACTAATTGGAGGAATGTGGAGAGAGCAATAAATAGATTAAAGGAACGCGGCCTTTTGAGCATTGAAAAGATATGCGATGCAAATCCTGATGATCTGGCCAATGAAATAAAGGGTTCAGGATTCTATCGTGAAAAGGCAAAACGGCTTAAGGAAATTTGCAAGTACATCGTAGAAAATTATGGCAGCATTGAAAACATGATGGGAAAAGGCATGAACGAATTAAGAGAAGAGCTTCTATCTTTGAAAGGAATAGGAAATGAAACTGCGGATGACATATTATTATATGCATTAGAGAAGCCCAGTTTTGTAGTAGATGCATATACTTTTAGGCTAATAGAAAGAGTCTTTGGGAAAAAGGCAAAGAATTACTATGAAGCGAAAAGGCTTTTTGAAGAAAGCATAGAAAAAGACCTTGAAGTTTATAAAGACTACCATGCACAGATTGTTGAACATTCTAAAAGACACTGCAGAAGCAAGCCCATATGTGAGGGCTGCCCTTTGGCAGACATTTGCGAATTTAACTCTGCGAGCGTGAATTCCCCTTGACTTGGCAAGGGCATCCTTATGGAATTGGCTTCTGCACATGCGTTTGCTTTTTCTTTCCGCTTCCGCAGATATGCTGCTTCGCATGCAGAATACATCTTATATATTCAAATCCAAAGTATATTGAAGAAGTTGAAGAAGAGCCCAATCCACAATAACAGATGGTTTATGAGTAAGCGAAGAGCCAGGATGTGCATATGTGCTAAATCAGAAACTGTAAGAAATTAGTTCAATATGTCTT
>JAVZOJ010000053.1:0-3307 GCA_038882355.1 Candidatus Micrarchaeaceae archaeon
GCTCGCTTTCATCCTTTGCCAAGTCAAGGGGAATTCCGCTCGCCGGGTTAAAATCTTTTCTTTCATCTAATCATCTCGCAAGGTGCCCATGCATAAGCGTGGGAGGAATTGCGGGCGCAATTATAAATATTTTGCTGTTGTAGAAACAAGTTAGATGAAATATCCTGTTCGGATATGGATATAGGATACGAGGTTCTTGACCAGCGTAAAATCCTAAAGTGCAATAGGTCATGCAAAAATCGCTGTTGGAGCGGAAGAGCCTTTTCTTCCAGATTTTCCAATAGCAGAGTCGTTGTAAACCGACTCTCAAAGCTTTCTGATGACAGATGTTCAGACTTTGTAGAAAGGTGTTCCATGTTGTTTATCTTGATGAAAGCCCCTTTCTTTTAGGGAGGGGTGTTTACTTCTATTAAGTGCTTGCATGTCTGCGAAGGTAAAGGACCTAATGTCCAGAAGCATAGTTGCTGTCAACAGGTCTACTCAAATAGAAGTCGCTCTCAAGCTCTTAAGAAACGCGAGGGTGGGGCTTGCTGTTGTTATAGAAGGAGGGAAAGTGATAGGAACTGTGGCCAAAGAAGACCTAGAAAAGAAGAAAAAAGGAAGGGTAGACGAGGTCATGAATCCTCCGATTGTTGTGGAGGAAAGTGAAGATGTAGAAGCGGCTGCAAAAAAGATGGTAAAGAACAATATAACAAGGGTTGCTGTGGTAAACAGCTATAGAGAAATGATGTGCGTAGGTATAATAACCTCTACCGAAGTAGCCAAAGAAATAAAGAAAAGAAGCTGAGTGTGGCTTCTTGGCTTCTATGGCTTCGTTAATGTTATTTCTATAAAGCTGACCTTCGACTGAGATCCGTCTTCGTTCATCAGGTTTTCAGAGCCTATGTTTATTGTAGAGACTTTTGTTTCTGTCAAGAACCTGTTTCTCGCAATTTCTGCGACGTCTACTGCTCTTGATATCGCGGCGCCCCTAGCCTTTATGAGGACTTTCTTCGCGCCATTGTTAAACTGCGTCACTACTGCCAATACATAATTCATCGGTGGCTTTTTGCCTATTAGAACCACATTCTCAGGTAGTTGCGACTCCTGAGGTTTCTGAGGACCCTGTGGTGCTTGGTTACCTTGTGTTTCAGCCATTTTTTTCACCTTTTATTAAATATTTCTTCTTTACCTTTATAAAGCTTTATTTTGCATAATACCTTATCGCCTGCATAGTCTGCGCTTTACTCAACAAGCAATCAGGACTCTAGACAAATAAAATGTCGCATAGCAGAAAGCAATGGACTGCGCGCAGTGTATCTGGAAGATAAATATTTAAGTTTCAACTTCGCTTTTAAAGGATAAAGCGAGGATTGAGGGAAGATAGGCGTGAATAGGTATTCGAAAGGCGCCAGAAGCGAAAGGGAGCTGCTCGCGATGCTTAAATCGCGCGGCTATTCTGTAGTTAGGAGCGCAGGCTCAGGAATAAGTAAAGAATGCCCTGACATCGTCGCCTTGAAGGATGGCAAGATCCTGTCTTTTGAGTGTAAGGCCTGGAATAAAGGCTCTCTGTACATAGAAAAGGATCAATATGAAGCCCTAAGAAGATGGGAGGAAAATACAAAATCCTTTACTTTTGTTGCATGGCGCATAAACGGAAAGGGATGGTTCTTTATAAGGCTCGAAGAGTTAAACGGAGGAAAAGAGTACAAGATATCAAAAAGCAGGGTATTTGAGATAAACAGAAGAATAGAGAAGGTTATATGAACATGCGCCTCTGCGCCTCTAGTATTTTTTCCTTGGCCTCTCTGTAAAATCTCGAATATGTGCTCTTTCTGCTTGCTATCCCTTCCTTAACTGCGCTGTAGGCGACTGCAGCAGCAACCCTGCAGTGCACTTCGACATCGTCCATTCTCGGTATGATGTAGTCTTTTTTCAGCCCTTTCTTAAGCGCGTACTGGGCAAGCTCCTTTGCAGCAGCTATCGCCATATTGTCAGTTATTGCTTTTGAGTGCGAGTCTAAGGCTCCTCTGAACATTCCAGGAAATACGAGCGAGTTGTTTATCTGGTTTGGAAGGTCGCTCCTTCCTGAGCAATAGACTTTTGCTCCTGCTGCCAGCGCCTCTTTCCTTCCTATTTCAGGATATGGGTTTGCAAGCGCAAACACGATTGGCTCGTTCATTTTCCTTATCCATTCCCCTTTTATAACTCCTGGCCCAGGCTTCGAGGCAGCAACGACTGCATCAGCGTCTTTAAATGCGCCTTCTATCGTCTTTTCCTGCTCTTTATTTGTTGCATTTGTTATTTCGTATTTTACAGGATTTTTTGACTTTATCTCTTCCATGTCTTCCCTTCCTTTATATAGCGGTCCATTCGAATCTATTGCAATAATGTTCTCAGCGTTCACGCCGAGCTTTTGAAGAAACATAATTGTCATAGAGTTTGCTGCACCTACCCCAAAGACCACAATTTTTGAATTCTTAATGTCTTTCTTAAGCAGCCTAAATGCGTTCAAAAGGCCTGCTGTGCTCACAGCAGCAGTACCTTGCTCATCGTCATGCCATATAGGAATCCTTAGGCTCTCCTTCAGCTCTCTTAAAATATAATATGCTTTGGGGAATTCTATGTCCTCCAGGTTTATCCCTGAAAATGAAGGAGCTATCGCCTTCACAGCATCTATTATTTTCTCTTTGTCTGTAACTCCAAGCGTGATCGGAACCGCGTCTACGCCTCCATAGTATTTAAAGAGGAGCGCCTTCCCCTCCATCACCGGCATTGCTGCATGCGGGCCTATGTTGCCAAGGCCCAACACCCTTGTTCCATCTGTTATCACAGCAATGCTGTTTCCGCTGTATGTCAGATTCTTTTCATCTTCTTCATTTTTCTTTATCGCCATGGCCACTGCCGCCACACCTGGAGTATATACTAAAGAAAGGTCCATCTCTCCTTTCTTTAGTTTCGACGAAATCGTTATCTTCCCTTTCCTTTTTCTTGAGAGCTCAATAGCCTTTTTATCTACATCCATAAACATCCTAAAAGGAGAAGAAAGGTTCCCATTCTTCATTCATTACAAACGAGTTTTCCACTCTTTCTTTAAACTCTTTCTCTGCCTTCGCTGAATTCTCTTTTCCTAGAAGCGCTTTATAATGCATTGGGGCAAAGAAGCTTGCATTTATTGCATTTGCCGCACTTATTGCTTCTTCAACATCCATTGTATAAGTTCCTCCAATCGGGAGAAGGGCAAGGTCTGCATCTATATCCTTCATCTCTTCAATAAAGTCTGTATCTCCTGCGTGGTATATCTTTTTCCCGTTTGCCTCTACAATAT
>JAVZOJ010000054.1:0-3212 GCA_038882355.1 Candidatus Micrarchaeaceae archaeon
ACCAACTCTTACGCTATTCTTTTCCACTACAGGCCAATCTCTTATTAAGTGCACACCAAGTATCGCTACATCAGGATAGTTTATCATCGGAACTGAAAGAAATCCTCCGCCAAGGCTCCCTATATTTGTTATTGTAAACGTGCTGTCTTTCATTTCTTCAATCGATATTGTAGAATCAAGAACTTTCTTGTGCAAACGTTCAATCTCTTTTGCAAGCTCAATAATGCTTTTTTTGTCAGAATTCTTTATTACGACAACTTTTAGGCCTTCTGGGGCTTCAGCGGCAAGGCCTATGTTGTAATATTTCTTTCTTATTATCTCATACTTCTCAGGGTCATAGCTTGCGTTAAAGTTTGGATTTCTTTTCAAAGCTTCTATAGCTGCTTTGATTATGAAAGGCAGATATGTGAGCTTTGTCCCTTCCTCTTTTTCTACTTTTTCCTTTTCCCTTTCCACCACCCTATAAAGGGCCTCTGCATTTGCTATATCCATGTGCACTGCCCGCGGGATTGTCCAGGAAAGCTCCATGTTTTTTGCTATCGCTTTTCTTGTTTGTGACATAGGTATTCTCTCTATCTCTTCTTTGTGCTCCTCTTCAAGCACTTCGGAGAACTTTTGGGTCGGTTTCTTAATAGAAGACTGAGCAAAAGCCCTTACATCATTCTCCAATATCCTCCCTCCAGGGCCAGTTCCTTTTACTTCTCTCAAATCAACCCCAAGCTCTCTTGCGAGCCTCCTCACAGAAGGCGCGGCGATAATCTCCATTTCTTTCTCTGCGCCTTCCTTTCTCTCTGCCCCTTCTTTGCCTGTTGCCTCTTCTTTTGCTGCTTCCTCTCCAACAACAGCGAGAACATCCCCAACTTTTACAATCTCTCCTTCTTTCGCTACAATATGGACCTTTCCATTTTTTGGAGAAGGGATGCTTACTACTGCTTTGTCAGTCTCAACCTGAACCAAAGGCTGGTCTTCCTTTACTTCTTCGCCCTCCTTCACCAACCATTTCTGGACTTGGCCTTCAGTGATTCCTTCTCCAACATCTACAAACTTTACTTCTGTCATCGAATCAATAGCTCATAATCTTATCGATACTTCTACTTATCCTTTCTTCGTTTGGCAGAAAATATTTTTCATATCCAGGGAATGGATACGGCAAGCTAAATCCGCAAACCCTCATGATTGGCGCATCTAATTCATATATCGCCTTTTCTGCAATTCTTGCAGAGACCTCTGCACCAACCCCAAAGCTCATTGGGGCTTCATGAACAATCATCGCCCTTCCTGTCTTTTTTACGCTCTTTAATATCGTGTCTTCATCAAGAGGGTTTATTGTCACTAAGTCAATGACCTCTGCATCCGTTTTCTTGTTCTCCACAGTCCTCAATACTAGATCTACCATAGTTCCATAGGTTATTATTGTTAACTCGTTTCCTTCCCTCAACACTTTTGCTTTTTGGATGTCAACCTCGTATGGCTCATCAGGTATGTTTTGTTTGAAAAGCCTGTAAAGCTTTGTGGGCTCTAAAAACAAGACAGGATCGTTCATCCTGCCTGCTTTTATTAAGAGCCCTTTTGCATCATAAGGATTAGAAGGCATTACCACTATCAATCCACCTACATGGGAATAGAAGGCTTCTGGACTTTCTGAATGGTGTTCGAGAGCCCTTACGCCTCCGCCGACAGGGGTTCTCACAACCATAGGAACAGAAAATCTGGACCTAGACCTGCTTCTATACCTTGCAGCATGATTTATAAGTTGCGCGAAGGACAAAAACATAAACCCTGCAAATTGTATCTCGGGTATTGGATGCAGGCCCGACAAAGCCATTCCTATTGCAGTTCCTATTATTCCAGATTCTGCGAGAGGAGTATCTATCACTCGCTCTTCCCCAAACTTTTCTAAGAGTCCTTCCGTAACTCTGAATACTCCTCCGTCTTTTCCAATATCTTCTCCTAGAAGAACAATTTTGTCGTTTTCTTCCATCAACAGATTCAACGCGTTATTTATCGCACCAACCAGGTTTACCTCCATCATACCGCCCAGTAATTGTTTTTCTCTGCTTCATCCATTTCTTCTTTCAGAGAAGCAGGCAAAAAGCTGTAGAGGTTAGTAAACATGCTCTTTGGGTCTCCTTTGAAGGATTCTGCTTTCTCTACTGCTTCATCGATAATCTTTGCATTGTTTTCTTTTTGCTCTTCTTCAATATTTTCATTCCAAATTCCTTTTGAAGTCAAGTATTTTTTAACCCTTATTAGCGGATCCCTTTGCTCCCAATACTTTACTTCATCTTCGCTTCTATATTTTGTAGGATCATCGGCAGTAGTATGCATGCTAAGCCTATATGTTATACACTCGATCACTTGCGGGCTTCCCTTTTTTGCTTTTTCTATCGCCTCTTTAGTAACCTTGTATACCCCTACAACATCGTTTCCGTCTACTTGCACGCATTCCAAGCCAGCAGCAAACGCCTTTTGGGCGAGAGTGACTGCAGCACTTTGTTTTGACCTAGGCACAGATATTGCCCATTGGTTGTTTTCGATAATAGTTACAAGGGGAACTTTTAGCACGCCTGCAAAGTTAAGGGCTTCGCTAAAGTCGCCTTCTGACGTGCCGCCGTCACCAACATATGCGACAACTGCTTTGTTGGTTTTCAAATATTTTTGCGCAAAGGCAACTCCGACAGCATGAGGCATCTGGCTTCCCACAGGCACAATAATGGGAAGCCCTTGCACGTTTTCCGGAAATTTATTCGCCTCTTCATAGCCTCTCCAATACAAAAATATAAGGTGTAGGGGCACTCCTTTCATGATGAAAACAGCATGCTGCCTAAAAGAAGGTACAAAAAAATCTTCAGCGCCCATTGCATATGCGCTCCCGACTTGGGTAGCTTCTTCCCCAACAAGAGGGGCATATGTCATTGCCCTGCCTTGTCTTTGCAGGCTTAATGCTTTTGCATCTACCTGTCTGGCAAATAGCATATATTTATACATGCTCAAAATGTCTTCATCTTTTATCTCTTTTGGAAATTCGGAATAATCTATGTTTCCATTTTCATCCATAACTTGCACATATTCGACGCTTCCCTCAAACACCTTCTTTCTCAAACAATCACAATTAGTATATTATGGAATTAAATATATTTTTATCGTGAAAAGATGTTCTGGTGATGCTTTGGTAATGGGCTCTTTGCCCGAAAGGGCAGACATAGTAGTAT
>JAVZOJ010000055.1:0-2894 GCA_038882355.1 Candidatus Micrarchaeaceae archaeon
TTCGGACAGCTTCTCTGACACGACAAAATATGTTGCCGATGCGTTCAATGTGAATTACAACACCATAAAGGATAGAGTAGAAGGAGGATACACTTATCTGTTCCTAAATGCTTCCAATTCATACTTTAGGCCCAACCTAAGCGACTTTGGCCTAATTATACCTCCTTACTTCTATACGGACCTTATGAACAACAGGATTTTCGGCAATTCATATGTGAATATTACTCAAAGCGCAAAATCTAATGCGCAGGTTGTAGTAAATGCTACAGACTTGGTGAACTACCAAATAGAGACTTTTACGCAAGGGGTGGAAGGGGCAGGTAGCCAAGGATATCCCGCATACTCTGTATTGCTTCCTGATGTTAGGCCAAAGGCTCTTACTGGCGTTTCAGCAGTAGATGTTTTAGGAGGCAGCTTGACCTATAAATACCTTCCTTCGTACTTGACAAACTACTCTTTTCCAGAGAATTATTATCTGTCTTCGCTTAAATACATAAACCTGTTCAATTTCTACCAAGCAACGCTAAACAACGTGCCATTGTCTTTGATATTCGGCTCTGCTGGCGAAGGCTATAGGAGAGTAATACTGGTATTTAACGATAGGTTCAACAACACAATAGCGCTTCCAATCGATGCTGATGTTGCGAACCTTACAACCATCAACTTGTCTGTCACCCCTGTTGTAAGCTCTTCAAATGCGAACCAAACCGCGCTGTTTATAAACGGGAGCGTATTCTACCAGCCTACGGCCCTTTCCTCACCGATACCTCTGCGCACTGGAGAGATATATCTCTACTTTGATCAGAACATTAACTTTGTAAACTACAACGCCCTGCAGGACCCTACAAATGCGATAATGTGCGCATACTTCCCTTCTGATATGCCGCCAGGCTCCTGCACACCTGCAAATCCATCGATTACTTATTTGTCAAGCAATGCAAATGTGACAACCTTTTATGCTCCAACTGCTTGCGGGCCTCCTGCCTCCTCATTCGCCCCAGTAAATCTGAATTGCAACATATTCTCGAACCCTTCATGCCCTTCAGCAAATGGAGCACCTCAAACATTCTGCGAGCCTTTGTATTCTAATGGTAGCGGAATTTGCACATCCCAGCTGGGACTTATAGGAATTGCAGATGTGAGCAATGGCAAATTTAGCTACAATGTCAAGAGCGTCTGCGGTACAGGGACGCACAGAATAATCGCAGAATTCTACGGTTATCCTTTTGGACAGCCAATAAGCGTATACCAGCCTCCGCTTTATCTTTCTGCAAACTACTTTGGCTCTTATAATCCTCCATTTAATGCCCTTAACTACACTTGGTCACCTGCATTTGCATCCCAAGTTGTCAGTATAGGCTCATACTTGCTTTCTTTTGGCAATGTAAACGCCGCAATAGGCGCATTGCTTGTACTGCTCTCTCTATTTGCAGCAATCCTTTTCAAAAGAAAGAAATTTAAATGAAAAGAGCATAATATTAATTGATGTTCCTGCTGTCCTTCGGAAGCATTAATGCATATATTCCGCTTATTATTATCATTATCTTTATAGCGGCCGCGGCAGGCATGACAAGAGGATTTTCAGTATTCAGCCTTTTTGGAGTTTCAACGCTTATTGGCATAGGAGTTGGAAGGGGAGCAGGCAAGGGCAAGAGCATTTATTCTCAATCGAAAGGTTCTAAAAGTAATGTGTTTAAGAAGACAATACCGCCTCCCATTTCAGTAACTAGAAAAGCTGGGAAAGGAAAAAAGGTTGGAGGAGTATATGTCTCTTTCCCTCTTTACGAGGGTACCAAGAATTTCATCGAAAACATTCCAGCTATGCAAAGAAGGAGAGTAAAGATGGCAGTCAAACAGCTAAGAAAGAACTCTTCGCAAGTTCAAGGAAGCGATCAGCCTTCGCAAGTATTTATGATGAGCAAAGCATACAAGGAGCTAGAGTCTGATGTAAACTCTACGGATTTGGGAGGCCAATTAATAAACGTAAAGAACGAAGTAGACAAAAGGTTGAAGACTCTTTTAAATTCTCCTAATCTGAGCGAGGCTGATAGAGAAAAGATAATTGATGAAATAGAACAATTAATGAACACATACTATAAAGTGAGGAACGAATATTACAAAAATGACCCTAGCACTTTAACTGGTCTGGTGCGTAATTTGGCGCGCGTGAACTGGAGAAAGGCTCCTTCGTACTTCAAAGGCAAGAAAAACGTGGCTGGGATCATTCTTGGAGGATCTCCTATATATGAAAAAATGGGCAAATTTGCAAAAAGAATGAAGAAAAAATAAAGATAAAAGAAGATATGAAAACCCTTAATTCATCGTCTTCTTGTCAAATATGTAAAAATCCGAAAGGTATTTATAAATTTTCAATTATATAGAGAATGCTACGTTTGTAGCAAGGTGTAAAAATGAGATATGTGGGAATGTCCGCAGAAGAAAGTAATAAGAAAAGAAAAAGAGAAGAAGAAAACGACGAAGATAATGACGAGGATGACGAAGGTAACGAAGAATTCGACGAAGACTTCGACGAAGAAAGTGAAGAAGATTTCGAAGACGAAGGTGACGAAGGAGAAGAATAGCAATAGATGACTGTTTTTCTGTTTTTCCTTATCTTTATTCTTTATGCTTATTGATGACCTTTTTCTTAAATTTATATATGCGACCAAAGAAGTAGAATTCCAAAGCTTCTGGCTTGGCCTAAAAGGGTCAGGTGACAAGAAGTCTATACTTATACCATTAGGAAAAAAGATTGAGTCGGAATTGGGCAAGACAGCAAGCTATAAGGATCCAGAAGTCGTTGCAATAATAGATTGTGCCACTTTCAATATCAACCTTTTTATAAAGCCCATATTTGTGTATGGCAGGTACTTAAAGCTTGTCAGGGGCATTCC
>JAVZOJ010000056.1:0-2710 GCA_038882355.1 Candidatus Micrarchaeaceae archaeon
GTGCAAAAAGAGGAATACATCAACATGTTTAAGAGACTTGGAATCTCTGTAAGCTGGGATCTTTTCTATGACACGATAAGCAAAGATGTACAGCAAATATCGCAGAGGTCATTTATAGAGCTATATAAAATGGGAAGGGCATACGTAAAAGAAGGGCCTTTCATCTATTGCACCAAATGCAAAACTACAATATCTCAGATGGAAATGAAAGATGTAAATACAAAGGCAAAATTCGCCTTCATAAAATTTGGAGATAACATCACTATTGCAACTACGAGGCCAGAGCTTATTGAAGCCTGTGTTGCTGTTTTCGTCAACCCAAAGGACAATAGATACAAGGGAATGATAGGGAAAAGCGTAAAAGTGCCAATACTTGAAAAAGAGGTAAAAGTAATGGGCGATAGGAGGGTAAAAATGGAAAACGGCACAGGCGCAGTGATGTGCTGTACATTTGGAGACCAGACTGACATAGAATGGTATAGAGAGTATTCCCTTCCTTTAAGAATAATAATAGATGAAACCGGAACCATGAAGGATGGAATGTTTAAGGGAATGAAGGTAAAAGAGGCAAGGGAAAAGGTGATAGAAGAGTTGAAAAGGAGGAACGCATTGGAGAAAGTCGAAGAGATAGAGCATTATGTAAATGTGCATGAGAGATGCAATACAGAAGTAGAGTTCCTTGTGAAGAAGCAATGGAATATAAAGTATCTTGACCTTAAGAAGGAATTGAAGGAGATGGGGAAGAAAGTAAAGTGGCATCCAAGGTATACCTTAAAGAGGTATCTGAACTGGATCGATGGAATTAGATGGGATTGGGGGATATCCAGGCAAAGGTACTTTGGTATTCCTTTTCCTGTATGGTACTGCAAGAAATGCGGAAAAGAAAAAGTTGCAAGGATAGAAGACCTTCCAGTAAATCCAATGCGAGACGCACCAAAAGAACCCTGCGAATGCGGGAGCAACGAGTTTGAGCCTGAGACTGATGTTATGGATACATGGGCTACTTCGTCTCTAACGCCCTTTATCAACGCGAGGTGGGGTGTTAAGGGGGAGAGAAATATCCTTCCCATGGATTTAAGGCCGCAGGGGTATGAGATTATTTCTTTTTGGGCCTTTACCACTATCGTAAAGTCTTTGCTGCATAGAAAGTCAATACCATGGAAGCACATTATGATATCTGGAATGGGGCTAGACCCGAAAGGGGCGCCTATGCATAAATCAGTAGGCAATGTCATATTTCCATTGCCTTATATAGAGAAATATGGAGCAGATGCACTGAGGTATTGGGCTTCTGGTGCAGTGCTTGGAGACGACGCCTCTTTTCAAGAAAAAGACCTTATTACTGCATCTAGAATCATTAACAAATTGTGGAACATTTCAAAGTTCATAGAAATGAACTTGTGCAGTAAGCCTGATTTTAAGCCGAAAAGGCTAGTAGACTATTGGATTCTAGGAGAGCTATCCAACTATGTGAAGCTCTCAACCAAAGCTTTTGAGAATTTCGACTATTATAAAGCAAGGAACTATGCCACAGAGTTTATGTGGAAGTTTGCAAACGATTATGTGGAATTTGTCAAATATAGGATTTATGGGAATGAGAAAGAAAGCATAGGGTTTCTGGCCTTTGTGTTCTTGCAGCTTCTGAAACTATATGCGCCTTTTATGCCTTTCGTGACAGAAGAGATCTATCTTAAGCTGTTTAGAGAAAACAAAGAGCTATCAGCATTGGAAGAGTCTGAAAGCATACATGTGTCCAGATGGCCTAGGGCAAGCAGGGTAGATAAAGAGAAGTTTGAGAAAGCCAGGGTTGTAAAAGAGATTATAGAATATGTGAGGAAGTTTAAGCATGATAACAAGCTTGCTTTGAATGCAAAGATAAAAAAGATTGTATTAAGCAAAGAAATCGAGGGAATTGGAGAGATAAAGGGATCGATGAATATAGATGAGCATGAAATAGGGGAAGGCGAATATGAAATAGAAGGTATAAAAGTAAAGGTAATTGCTTAGATGTTAAGAAATATTCTGTTGTTGGCCTTTATCGCTTCTTCTTTTTTTGCATATTTGTGGCTCTCTTATTACAAGCAAGGGATTGAATGGGACTACATGTCGCATATTATAAATGCAAGGACCCTTGCAGGCGCTTACAATCCAAGGCCGTATTTTGAGCTTTTTAGGGCGCCTGTAGGTGAAACAATAATGGCGCTCTTTATCCTTCTCCACATCTCACCGACATTTCCTTATGTGCTTTTCCTTTTTCTTTTCTATTTTCTTTCAGCTCTCTTAACTGCAAAGTCTTTCAAATTAAACGGACCTGTTGTAGTCTCAATTCTCCTTCTTCAAACTCTTTTGTATTCATTTGCGCTGAACAACGGGAATGAAGTTCTTTCGCTATCCTTCCTTATGCTTGGCCTTTTCTTTTTAAAGAAAGAAAAGCCAATCTTTTCAGGAATATCACTCTCTCTTGCCGCATTGTCTAAATATCCCTCTCTCCTCGTTTCTTTTCCACTTATCTTTCTTTTCCCGAGCAAGGAAGAAATTTACAAAGGAATAGTTTCATACTTTATTCCTTTTATTCCCTGGCTGTTCTTCAATTATCTAATTTCTTCAAATCCCATAGAGTCATTTGTTTTGTCCTCTTCACTTTTGTCCCTAAATGCCACACATTTGCCTTTTCAACTGGTTTTTGCTTTTTTTCTCCTTCTTTTTCTCC
>JAVZOJ010000057.1:0-2689 GCA_038882355.1 Candidatus Micrarchaeaceae archaeon
TTTGGTTTGCCCAATGTTGCTCTGCAACATGCTAATCAACTGATGGAAAGCCCCTTGCGTTAGGTAGGGCAGTTTACTTAGCCAATCTTTTTAGATGCGTAAAAAAGAAAGCAAAGTATGCGCACAGTGGAGGCACAGGGAATTGAACCCAGACCTTCACCTTGTAAGGGTGACGTCCTACCGTTAGACTATGCCTCCAGCATTTCTCTTATTCTCTCCAAAGCTTCTCCAAGAACTTTGGTGTCTGCAAGCGCGACGATTCTGAAGTAACCAGGAGCCCCGAATCCAGAACCTCTGCTTACATATACCTTCTTCTCAATTAAAAGCCTTCTTACGAATTCCTTTTCTTCCATTCTGCTCAGCCTGGGAAATACGTAAAACGCTCCTTTCGGCATTGCAGTTTTCAGGCCCATCTTGTTTAACTTCTTTGCTGCAAACGCTACCCTCTTTTCAATCTCATTTCTCATTCTTCTTATCTCTGCTTCATGCTCCTTCTGGTTTTCTATCGCCTCCAGGTATGCATACTCTGAAGGGGTATTGGCAGAAAGGCGAAGAGACGCAAAATTTGCTATCGATTCCGCAAGTTCGTCTTTTTTGCCCAAAGCAATAAACCCCAATCTTAGCCCTGTAGAATCATACACTTTTGACGCGCCGTTTATTATTCCATACTTTTCATAATCTCCCTCGCATATCTCTCCGATGCAGGTATGCTTCGATCCTCCAAATATGATTTCATCATATATCTCATCTGAAAACAGGTATGCGTCGTGCTCTTTTGCTATCTCTGCTATTTCTTCCATATCGCCCTTTGTGAGCACTGATCCTGTAGGATTGTGCGGAGTGTTGACCAAAAAGTATTTCACCTTCTTTCCTTTGCATTCTTTCTTCAAGCCGTCAATGTCTGGCCTCCAGTCTTCTCCATCAAGCCTCAAAAATATTGGCTTTCCGCCATAGATTCTCAAATATGGAAGGTATGATGAGTAATACGGCTGCGGAATTACTGCGTAATCGTTTTTTGATATCAGCGATGCATTTATAAAGTTCAAAGCTTCGCTTACTCCCTGGGTAATTACTATATTTTCGGAATCCAGTTCTAGTCCATACTTTTCTTTATACTTCTTTCTTATCGCCTCCCTTAGCTCATATGCACCCTTTACGCTGGAGTAATATGTTTTGCCCTCTTTTACCGCCTTGATTAATGCTTCGATTATGTACTTTGGTGTTGGGAAGTACTTTGCCGGGTCTCCTTGGTTAAGCTTTATTACCTTCTCCCCCTTCTTTTCGAGGTCCTCAACCAAAGAGTCTTCTTCGTGTATAGGGTTTATCGCGTACTTTACCCTTTCAGCAAGCACAAAATCACTTCTCTTCCAGAACAGCGTCTTCTATTATAAAATCTCCCACCAAACCTTTAATTTCTTCCCTTGACTTCAATATCTTTATCCTCTTTTGAAATAGGGGTGCATCTAGAACAAAGGTTTCCCCCTCGCCTCCCTCAAAAGATGGATGCACTCCATACCGCTCATTGGCAGCCCTTATTTTCTTTATCATGCCTTCATCTATTCTCTTTCCAAGCATGCCACTATCTAATCCCTCTGCAGATATGTGCGTTATTATTGCATCGAACCTTTTCGAAACCTCTCCAAGCTCTTCAAATGGATCCATATGCCATAAAGGGGCAAAGTGATCTATCCCGAGCTTCGCTGCAATCATATTTATCCTGTCCGCCTGGTATCTGCTCTCTATAGCGCCTGTAACTAGAAGGCCTACATCATTTTCTATGATTACGTCTTTTAAGTCTTCTAGCTCTCTTTCTTTTTCCCCTTTTGTCTCCTTAAATACATGCTCTATATTCATCGCCCTTGCCTGCAACTCCGTAAGCATGATGTTTGGCACATGGAACATAAAGCTCTCGGCATTCTGGGAAACCATCGTTATCAAAAGGTCTACCCTTATGCCGAATTCAAATGCTTTGTGTAGTGCAAGGGTAGAGTCTTTCCCTCCACTAAAAAGGCATGCATTAGTCATAAATATATAATTTTAGTCTAAAAATGCTTATAAATGCCTTGCCCCTGTAGCTCAGTCGGTAGAGCGTCTGCATGGTAAGCAGAAGGTCGCGAGTTCGATCCTCGCCGGGGGCTTTCTTGAAATTATTAGCCCCGACCGGATTCGAACCGATGTACGCGGGTCCAAAGCCCGCGGTCCTTGGCCACTAGACGACGGGGCTATATGGTCAAAAGAGTTTGCCGCAATTTAACATACAACACAAACAATCATAAATAATTTTCGCTAATTTTACAGGTTCTTGAAAAGAATCAGAGAGAAGCGTTAAACAACAAAATAAAAAGCGCAAAGATTTTTATGGGAGCTGTATGCGGAATCTGCAGCAAGACCACCTGTTTTATATTCATGCTTTATCTGCCCTTAAAAGAAAGGCATTTAAAGGTTGAAACACATTAATAGGATTTGAAAAAGCACATATTTGTGTGATTTTAAAAAGGCAAAATGAGCATTATGGAAGAGAGCGTAAAAGAGTACAAAGGCGGCGCCGCAATACCTATTAATTTGGCGATAATAATAGTCGTATCCTTGATTGGATGGATATATGGCAATGAAGTAGGCGCAGCAGTAGGATTTGTGCTCTCTCTAATCATTATCGGCACCCTTTCGATAAGGATTGTAAACCAATGGA